>JALRAA010000081.1 GCA_023262645.1 Burkholderiaceae bacterium | reverse complement strand
ATCAAGACTTTGGAAACCAGGCCATAAGCGATTAACACCAAGCCCAGATCCTTTTCTTGGGAACAGCTGACAATTATGGCATTATTTATTAATGGTTTTCGCTAATGACTGCAAACTCTCCGCGCGATGACATAATTGAAAAGTAGTTAATTAAACAACTTTCACGCAAATTGATTGCGTAAAACCTTCAGCAAACATTCCCTTGGCCTCCGACAAAGAACTTTCCGACTTTCTTGCAAGTGTTGAAAAACGCGCTTACAAGCGGTCTTTGTACCACGTCAGGAATGAAGAAGCGGCCTTGGACATCGTGCAAGACAGCATGATGAAATTGGTTGAGCATTACTCGGGCAAACCCGTCGATGAATTGCCCATGCTGTTTCAACGAATCTTGTCGAACACCACCCTCGACTGGTTTCGCAGGCAAAAAACCAGAAATGCCCTGTTCAGCAATTACAACGATTTTGGGCCGGATGGTGAAGAAGAAAGTTCTGATTTCCTAGAAATTTTAGGTTCAGATGGCGACAACCCAGTCACAGAAAGCGCCCAAGACCTGTTCTCCCGCACCGAAACAGTGCGAGAAATAGAATCGGCCTTGCAAGATTTGCCTGGACGTCAACGAGAAGCCTTCTTGCTGCGTTATTGGGAGGAGTTGGATGTGGCTGAGACCGCCGCCGCCATGGGATGCTCTGAAGGCAGTGTTAAAACACACTGCTCCAGAGCCATTCAGGCTTTACACAAAGCTTTGATTGCCAAAGGATTTAAACCGTGAATTCGAATAACCAACATTTCAGCCCAGACCAACTTTTCGGCAAACGCGTCGCGACCTATCTTGACCATGGCAACCAACAACTGCCTTACGACATCTCCGAAAGACTGCGCGCGGCACGCACACGGGCTATCGCTTCGCGCAAAGTCAACCAGCTTGAATTGAAAAATGCTGACGATGTCCAAATGCAATCGAATGGTTCGCTGAGAATGCCCTTCCCCTCCAAGGCGCACGACCTCTACAACTTGTTAATTTCATTCATCCCCCTGATTTGCTTGGCGGCTGGCCTGATGTTGCTTTACGAATTCCACAACGACCAAACAGCGATGGAATTGGCAGAAATCGACTCGGCACTTTTGGTGGATGACCTGCCACCTCACGCTTATACCGATCCGGCATTTGTAGATTTCTTGAAAAACACAACGCTGCAAAAAGACTGATGCCCCGACAGTTTTCAGACAAATCGCTCCAATACAAGGTTGCATTAGCCACTGGTTTGCTCAGCACTGGCTTGGCTTTTTCACAAGCCGACACTGCACCTGTCGCTGCTCCGTCCAGCACTTTTAATCCCAACAAAGCCGGCAGTTTTCACGAAGCAGGCCCCAAATGGGCCGAGTTGAATGCAGAACAAAAACTCATTCTTCAGCCTCTGCAAAACCTGTGGCCTACCCTGGAAGAAAACCGCAAGCGCAAATGGTTAGCGATTGCAAAAAATTTCCCCACACTTTCTCCGCAGGCGCAAGCCACCGCTCAAGAACGCATGCGTGAATGGGCCGCCTTGACACCTGCACAACGTTACCAAGCCAGACTGCACTTTGCACAAGCGCAGCAATGGAGTACCGATGAAAAATTGGCCAAATGGGAGGCCTACCAAGCGTTGAATGAAGAAGAAAAAAACAAACTGTCACAAGGTAAACCTGCTTGGTCAAAAGGAGCGGCCATGGTGGCGCGACCGATCGCACCTGAAAAACTCACAGCCACGCCTGTGACCAAAAAAGAAGGCCAAGAAAAACCCCCGCGCATCGAAACTGCACAAGCACAGGTTGATCCCTACACACTCCTGCCTATCAAAAAACGTCCCTCTTCCGACAAACCATGACCACCGATGACTCGGGTGGCGCCGCAGAAACAGTTCCCATACACGCCCCGTCATTGTTAAGACGCATGAGTTGTTGGGTTTATGAAGGTATGTTGTTGTTTGCCGTGGTGTTCATGGCGAGTTACTTATTCAGCAGCTTGACCCAGACACGGCATGGTTTGCAAAACCGGTTAGGCCAGCAAATTTTTATTTTTTTGGTGCTTGGGATTTACTTCAGTTGGTTTTGGCACAAAGGCCAAACACTGGCCATGAAGACATGGCATATTCGCGCGCTCGATATCCATGGTAAACCCTTGACAAAGCGCCGCGCATGGGCGAGATATGTTTTGAGTTGGATTTGGTTTGTGCCGCCACTTGTCTTGACGCAGTGGTTGGAATTGCCTTTGACCGTGGGCTTATTGCTGTGTCCCATTTGGATTATGTTGTGGGCGTGTCTGACGTATTTCCGAGCTGACCGTCAGTTTGTGCACGACCATTGGGCGGGTACACGCATGGTTGATGTTCGCCCTGCCAAAATAGCCACTTGATACAGCTATCTAATCTCTTCACAGTCACTTCATGAACCCTGCCTTTTCTCTCTGCGTTTACTGCGGGTCACGCCCCGGAACCTTGCCTTCTTATGCACAAACTGCCACCCAAGTGGGCCAATGGATTGGCGCACACCAAGGTCAACTGGTCTACGGAGGCGGCAGCCAAGGTTTGATGGGAACAGTGGCCAGATCGGCCAAATCTGCGGGTGCCAGAGTCGTGGGTGTCATTCCCCATGCTTTGGCTGCCAAAGAAACTGCCAACGAATCTTGCGACGAATTACACATGGTTGACAACATGCACCAACGCAAATTCATGATGGCAGAACGTGCGGATGCTTTTTTGGCCTTGCCAGGCGGCATTGGAACGTTTGAAGAATTGTTTGAAGTTTGGACCTGGCGACAACTGGAATTCCACAACAAACCCATTGGTTTGCTCAACGTGGACGGGTACTACGATGGCTTGATCCAATTTATGCAAAACACAGTTGCCAACGGTTTTGTGTCCGATTGGCAAATGGATTTTGTTTTCATCTCCGACAACCTGAACGATTTGCTTCCACGTTTGATAGAAGCGGCTGGTCTGTCAATCAGCCCAGGCATGCAACGCATATAAATACATGCGGTTTGGAGCCGCATGCCCCTTGAACAAACCGTTCAACAAAAAATCACACGGCTGATTCGTCGGTTTCTCCGGTGCGAATACGGATCACCCGCTCGACCGCCGTCACAAATATTTTTCCGTCGCCAATTTTTCCAGTGCGTGCGGCCAACACAATCGCATCGACACACCGGTCAACATCGGCTGAATTCACTACCACTTCCACTTTGACTTTGGGAAGGAAGTCCACCACATATTCCGCGCCGCGATACAACTCGGTATGTCCTTTTTGTCGGCCGAAGCCTTTGACCTCTGTCACGGTCAATCCGGTCACACCACATTCAGCCAGTGCTTCGCGAACCTCTTCAAGTTTGAACGGTTTGATGATGGCAGTGATTTGTTTCATGGCAATTTCCCTCAATGGCTGATAAACGCCTGCTCAGGCACGAAAAAGACTGGTTATAGGATAACGCCAATCCTTACCAAACCCGCGATGGGTGATGCGCACCCCGATGGGCGCTTGCCGGCGTTTGTATTCGTTGATTCGAATCAAACGAATCACTTGGTCTACATCGGACTTGTCAAAACCCGCAGCTTCGATCTCTTGCTGGCTTTGGTCTTGCTCCATGTAACGCTCCATGATCTCGTCCAATGTGTCGTAGGGTGGCAAACTGTCTTGGTCGGTTTGGTCCTCACGCAACTCCGCGCTGGGAGGGCGGGTGATGATGCGCTCAGGAATCGGTGCGTCACAGGTTTGAAATGGGTTGTTGGCATTGCGCCAATGGGCCAGTTGATAGACCAGTGTTTTTGACACGTCTTTGATAACAGCGAACCCACCGGCCATGTCGCCATACAAGGTGCAATATCCGGTTGCCATTTCGCTTTTGTTGCCCGTCGTCAAGACGATGGCGCCGTGCTTGTTGGACATTGCCATGAGCAAAGTGCCTCGGATACGCGCTTGGATATTTTCTTCTGTGGTGTCAATCGGCTTACCTTGAAAGTCAGTGGCCAGCGTTTGCAAGAATGCCTGAAACATAGGAACGATAGAGAGTTCGTCGTAACGCACTTGCATGCGTTGCGCCATCTCGCGGGCATCTTCAACAGAAATTCCGGCGGTGTAAGGCGAAGGCATCATGACTGCTTTGACCCGATCTGCGCCCAGTGCATCCACCGCGATAGCCATGACCAACGCAGAGTCGATGCCACCTGACAGCCCCAATATCACCGATGGAAAGCGGTTTTTGCCAATGTAATCTCGCACACCCAGCACCAGCGCCTGCCAAACATCAGACAACGCATCGTCCAACTCAACCGTGGTTGCTCGCAATTGCAAACTGCCAGATACCTCCTGGCAATGGACATCGAAGGCTTGCTCTACAAAACCTGCCGCCCTGCCAGCCACCTGCGTATTGGCCTGCAACGCAAACGATCGCCCCTCGAACACCACTTCGTCTTGCGCGCCGACCAAATGGGCGTAGACCAACGGTAAGCCAGTGGCTTGCGCACGCTGTTGCATGGCTTTTTCTCTCTCTTGGCTTTTGCCTTTGTGAAAGGGAGAGGCATTCATCACGACCAACAACTGGGCGCCGTTGTCCTTGGCATCTTGCGCTGGTTGATCGAACCAAGCGTCCTCGCAAATCAGCAATCCAACTTTCACACCCTCCACGCTGAAAACCGTACTGTGTTGACCGGGCACAAAATACCTGCGCTCATCAAACACTTGGTAATTGGGCAACTCGCGTTTGGCATAACTCGCCACCAAACGGCCTTCGCAAAACACAGTGGCCATGTTGTAACGCTGGGGCACTGAAACCGAACGGGTGCGTATATCGTCGCCACTGGGATGACCGACCACCACATGCATGCCGCTCAAATCGGCCAATGCATGTTGCACCTGAGACACCGCTTGTTGGCATGCCTCTGAGAAAGATGGGCGCAAAAACAAATCTTCAGCGGCATAACCACAAATGGCCAACTCAGGGGTCACCAACAATCTGACACCGCGCGAATACGCTTGTCGCGCGGCCTCGATGATTTTGCGGGCATTACCCGCCATGTCCCCGACGGTGAAATTGAGCTGGGCTACACTGAGTTGAAGCGTCATGGATGAATCACAAATTAAGCTGAACGATTATGGCATTCGGGTGCACGATCACCCGGGTCAAATACCCGCCGATCAATGGAACGCTTTGTTGGCGGCACAAGACTGCCCATCGCCCTTCATGCAGCATGCATATGTGCTGGCTATGCACGAGAGCGCCAGCGCCTCGCCTACCAGCGGATGGACCGCCCGGTTTTTTTCTTTGTGGCAGAACGACTCCTTGGTGGCCGCTTGCCCCCTGTATTTGAAAACCCATTCTTATGGCGAATACGTGTTTGACTGGGCGTGGGCCAACGCTTATGCGCAACATGGCCTGGCGTACTACCCCAAAGCCCTGATCGCCGTGCCGTTCACCCCTGTTCCTGGTTCACGCTTGCTGGCAGATAACGAACACCACCGAGACATATTGCTGCAAGCCGTGGTGTCTTGGTGCGGCGAAGAAAAATTGTCGTCGTTGCACATGTTGTTTGGCAGCCCTAACGACATGAAGGCTGCAGCCAGATCGCAATTGTTGGAACGCCAAACCGTGCAATTCCATTGGCAAAACATGGGGTGGCAAGACTTCGATGCGTTTCTCTCTAGCCTGACCCAAGAAAAGCGCAAAAAAATTCGACAAGAGCAGCGCAAAGTGGTGCAAGCGGGCGTGCAATTCAGGCATGCAAGCGGCTCCGAGATCAGTGATTCTGACTGGGCATTTTTCTACCAATGCTATGAGCGAACTTATTTAGAACACGGCAACGCACCTCATTTGACTCCTGCATTTTTCAATCAAATGCAAAACAACATGGCTTCAAACTGGTTGCTGTTTATCGCAGAGATCAACGGTCGCCCGATCGCTTGCAGTTTGATTGGGTTGCACCTTGAAGCTGGCCAACCTACCGTGGCTTACGGCCGTTATTGGGGAGCACTGGAGAGGGTTGATTGCCTGCACTTCGATGCTTGTTACTACCAACCTTTGCAGTGGTGTATTGCGCATGGCGTGAAACGCTTTGAAGGCGGCGCACAAGGTGAACACAAAATGGCCCGCGCTTTGTTGCCGGTCAGCACGCACAGTGCTCATTGGCTGGCGGACCCGCGTTTCGCACAAGCCGTGTCAGATTTTTTGAAACGCGAGGGCAAGGGTGTTGACAACTACCTAGAGCATTTGGACGAACGCCTGCCCTTTAAACGCAACAGCCCTTAAGCGTGTTGTTTTTCGTAATTGGCGACGCCTTCCGTGATTTCACGCATTGCTGATTGCGGACCTTCCCAACCCAAAATCTTGACCCATTTGCCCTGCTCTAAATCCTTGTAATGTTCAAAGAAATGGGCAATGGTTTTTAAGCGCATCGGGTTCATGTCTTCGGGCTTTTGCCATTGGGTGTAAATCGACAAAATCTTGTCTGTGGGAACCGCCAAGACTTTGCCATCTTGTCCGGCTTCGTCTTCCATTTTCAAAATGCCAATCGGTCGGCAAGTGACGACCACGCCGGGAATC
>JALRAA010000080.1 GCA_023262645.1 Burkholderiaceae bacterium | reverse complement strand
AGTGTTGAACCAGTATGGCGGCGCTGTTCACCCACACACGCCTTATCAAGCGCACCAAACCATTTTTTATTACCGCCAAGTGGTGAGCGAAACCAGGTTGCCACCAGAAATTCCTGTGTTGTTTGAAGATGAACATTTGCTCGTGGCTGACAAACCGCATTTCGTACCCGTCACGCCAAGTGGTTCATATGTGCAAAGCAGTGTGTTGGTGCAACTCAAGCGCCACAGCGGCTGCGACACCCTGACCCCCCTACACCGGCTCGACCGAGAAACGGCTGGCGTGGTGGTATTTAGCAAACAACCTGCTGAGCGCGGGCGCTACCACGCATTGTTCAGACAGCATCAAGTGAAGAAATGGTATGAGGCCGTGGCGCCTTACCAAGAAAGCTTGACAACACCTCGGGTGCATCAAAGCCGGCTGCAAGAAGACGCCCGGTTTTTTCTGTCTCGCGAAGTAGCCGGTGAGCCCAACAGCGAGACGCGTATTTCACTCTTGCGGCGCATACAACACATGGCGTTGTACCAACTCGAACCGGTGACCGGCCGACGCCACCAGTTGCGTCTGCATATGCTGTCGTTGGGCATACCTATCGTGGGTGACCAGTTTTATCCCACCGTCAAAAGAGGGCCGCATGAGGTCGAAGACTTTGGGTCGCCCTTGCAATTGCTGGCCAAGCGCATTCGCTTCAAAGATCCGGTGACAGGTCAATTGCGCGACTGGTGCAGCCAGCGTCAGTTACACATGGCTGTGCAAACAACAGGGGCTTAAGCGACCTTTGTCAGATGCTTACAAGCGTTCACTCACCCACGCTTGTACGCTGGCCAAGGCCTTGTCCAACCCTGCGGGCTGGGTACCACCTGCCATGGCCATGTCCGGTTTGCCGCCGCCCTTGCCACCCACTTGTTGGGCCACAAAATTCACCAACTCACCCGCCTTGACTTGGGAGATCGTGTCGTTGGTCACGCCGGCGGCCAATTGCACTTTGTCGCCATCCACACTGGCCAGCACCACCACGGCGGTTTTGAGCTTGTTTTTCAATTGGTCCAAGGTGTCACGCAAGCCCTTGGCGTCCGCGCCAGGCAATACCGCAGCCAACAATTTCACGCCTTTGACATCGACGGCACGCGCCAGCAAATCGTCACCTTGAGAAGAAGCCAATTTGCCCTTGAGTGCGGTCATCTCTTTTTCTAACCCACGCACTTGTTCGATCAATTGCGCCAAGCGGTGGTTCAACTCCACAGGCGTGGCTTTGAGCGAAGCGCAGGCCTGGTTGACGGTGTCTTCCATGGCTTGCACATAGGCCAGAGCGTGCTCGCCCGTGACGGCCTCAATCCGACGCACACCGGCGGCCACACCGCTTTGCGCCACCACTTTGAACAAGCCAATATCGCCCGTGCTGTGAACATGCGTGCCGCCACACAATTCGCGACTGCTGCCAATATCCAGCACCCGCACGGTGTCGCCGTATTTCTCCCCGAACAACATCATGGCGCCCGTTTTTTGCGCAGACTCAATGTCCATCCATTTCGCCTGCGTGGCTTGGTTGTTCAAAATTTCTTGGTTCACGCGTTGCTCGATCTCGCGAATTTGTGCATCGGTGATGGGGCCGGTGTGGGCAAAGTCAAACCGGGTGCGCTCGCTGTTGACCAAGCTGCCTTTTTGCTGAACATGCGCGCCAAGCACTTCTCGCAAGGCTTTGTGCATCAAATGCGTAGCGGAATGGTTGCGCACGGTAGCCGCACGTAACGGCTGGTTCACCCTGGCTTGCAAGGTATCGCCAACTTGTATCTTGCCTTGCGACAACTGGCCATGGTGACCAAACACATCGGCCTTGATCTTCAACGTGTCTTCAACATCAAAACGTGTTGCCTTGCTGGATTCACCCGCCACCAGCCAACCTTGGTCACCCACTTGACCGCCGCTTTCCGCATAAAACGGAGTGTGGTTCAACACCACCACACCGACTTGGCCCGCTTGCATGTCGTTGACCGCTACGCCGTCCACATACAAAGCAGTGACCGTGGCTTCTGTTTGTAGATGTTCATAGCCCACAAATTCGTTGCCAGGTCCGGTGTATTCCAACGCCCTGTCCATTTTGAATTTGCCTGCCGCACGCGCTTGGGATTTTTGTTTTGCCATGGCGAGGTTGAATCCCTCGACATCGACAGTGACGCCTCGCTCTCTGCAAACATCTTGCGTCAAATCAAGCGGAAAACCGTAGGTATCGTGCAACTTGAAAGCCACCTCACCCGAGAGCACTTTGGCGTTGTCGCCAAGCGATGAGTCCAAGATGTGCATGCCAACTTCCAACGTTTCATAAAAACGCTCTTCTTCGGTTTTCAAAGCGTCTGTGATGCTGTTGGCTTGTTTGGCCAGGTTGGGATAGGCCTCGCCCATGAGCTTGACCAAATCGGGCACGAGTTTGTGAAAAAACGGTTTTTTCTGGCCCAATTTGTAGCCGTGGCGAATCGCGCGGCGAATGATGCGCCGTTGCACATAACCACGGCCTTCGCTACCAGGAATGACGCCGTCACTGACCAAAAATGCAGTAGCTCTGATGTGGTCGGCGATCACGCGCAAAGAACTGTTGTGCATGTCGGTGCAACCGGTTTCGCGGGCGGCCGCGCGGATCAACGCATCGAACAAATCGATTTCGTAATTGCTGTGCACATGTTGCAAGATAGCGGCGAGCCGTTCCAACCCCATGCCGGTGTCCACACAAGGTGCGGGCAATTTCTTCAAGCTGCCATCGGGCTGCATGTCGAACTGCATGAACACATGGTTCCAAATTTCAATGAACCGGTCGCCGTCTTCCTCAGGACTTCCGGGAGGCCCGCCGGGAATATGCGCTCCGTGGTCGTAAAAAATTTCCGAGCACGGACCGCAAGGGCCGGTATCGGCCATCATCCAAAAATTGTCAGACGCATATTTTTTGCCTTTGTTGTCGCCGATGCGCACGATACGGTCGGCGGGTAAGCCAATTTCTTTGTGCCAGATGTCGTAGGCTTCATCGTCGTCGATATAAACCGTGACCATCAATCGCTCGGGCGGCAATTGGTACACCTGGGTGAGCAATTCCCAGCCCCATTTCAAACTGTCGCGCTTGAAGTAGTCGCCAAACGACCAGTTGCCCAGCATTTCAAAAAAAGTATGGTGTCGGGCTGTGTAGCCGACGTTTTCTAAATCGTTGTGTTTGCCACCGGCA
Source organism: Burkholderiaceae bacterium (assembly GCA_023262645.1). Taxonomy (GTDB): domain Bacteria; phylum Pseudomonadota; class Gammaproteobacteria; order Burkholderiales; family Burkholderiaceae_C; genus Limnohabitans. The sequence continues at coordinate 3,507 of JALRAA010000080.1, read as the reverse complement.
CGCAAACAAGCTTGCACAGAAGCCGCGCGCACATAAGAGCGTTTGTCTTCGCCCAAAAACACATCTTTGAATTGCACCATGCCGGAATTGGTGAACATCAATGTCGGGTCGTTGCCCGGCACCAGCGGACTCGATGCCACGACGGTGTGTCCCTTGGCCGCAAAAAAATCCAAAAAGATTTTGCGAATGTCAGCCACGGACAACTTGGACAATGAAGAAGGGGTTGCGTTCATGGTGATGAAGAGATGGGTAAGACAAACAAGGGTGGTCAGTCACCGCTCGAATGAACGATGCCGCCTAAGGCTGGGCAAAACTCTGCGATTATAGGTTTGCACCCGCTTTCTCTCTTGTTAACAACCCCGCTCTTTCAGGCCTTGGCGAGTGAATCCAAGGGTATGGGAGCCGGGCGCATAATTTCCACTGATCTGCCCTTAATTGCGAAAGTTGACCATGGACATGAAGACCGCTGACCCGACCTCCCCGCTTTCCTCATTGAAAGACCCCAGCCTTCTCAAAACAGATGCATTGGTCAATGGGCAATGGGTCTCTGGCGCGAGCCGTTTCGATGTCCACGACCCCAGCACGGGCAACTTGCTGGCGCAAGTCGCCAACTTGGGCGCCAAAGAAGCAGAACAAGCCGTGGCCGCCGCCGATGCTGCGTGGCCGGCTTGGCGCCAAAAAACCGCCAAAGAACGCAGTCAGTTGTTGCGTCGCTGGTTCGATTTGCTCATGGCCAATGTGGACGATTTGGCCCGCATCTTGACTGCCGAACAAGGCAAACCCTATGCCGAAGCCAAAGGTGAAATCGCTTATGGCGCGAGCTTTGTCGAGTGGTACGCAGAAGAAGCCAAACGGGTCAACGGTGAAACGCTGCCGCAGTTCGACAACAACCGCCGGTTGATGGTGATCAACCAGCCGATTGGTGTTTGCGCAGCCATCACCCCTTGGAATTTCCCCTTGGCCATGATCACGCGCAAAGTCGCGCCCGCCTTGGCCGCCGGTTGCCCAGTGGTGATCAAACCGGCAGAACTCACGCCGTTGACCGCCTTGGCTGCAGCTGAACTGGCGGTACGCGCAGGCATTCCCGCAGGCGTGATCAACATGCTAAGCGCTGACAGCGCCAACAGCATCGCAATTGGCAAGGTTTTTTGCGCCAGCGACACGGTGCGCCACATCTCCTTCACCGGCAGCACCGAAGTGGGTCGCATCCTCATGGCGCAGTCGGCACCCACCATTAAAAAACTCTCGCTGGAGTTGGGTGGCAATGCGCCATTCATCGTGTTCGACGATGCCGATATCGACTCCGCGGTTGAGGGTGCCATGCTCAGCAAATACCGCAACGCAGGCCAAACTTGCGTTTGTTCCAACCGTTTTTATGTGCAAGCTGGCGTCTACGAAGCGTTCGTTGCCAAATTCACCGCCAAAGTCAAAACGCTCAAAACTGGCAACGGTTTTGAAGAGGGCGTGTCCCAAGGTCCGTTGATTGAACCCGCCGCACTGCAAAAAGTGCAAGCGCATGTGGCCGATGCCGTGGCCAAAGGCGGGCGGGTACTGACAGGCGGCAAGGCCTTGCACGGGCAATTTTTTGAACCCACGCTGGTGGCAGACGCCACCGCCGACATGCTGTGCGCACGGGAGGAAACCTTTGGTCCGTTTGCGCCGATCTTCAAATTTGAGACCGAGGCAGAGGCGATTGCCGCGGCCAACCACACCGAGTTTGGCCTGGCCAGTTATTTCTACACCCGCGACATAGGCCGCATTTACAGGGTCGGCGAGGCCTTGGAATACGGCATGGTGGGTGTCAATGTGGGTATTTTGGCCACCGAACACGTACCGTTTGGCGGGATGAAGCAATCCGGACTGGGGCGAGAAGGTTCCCGCCACGGAATGACCGAGTATTTAGAAATGAAATACCTTTGCATCGGGGATGTCTTGAGATAGTATTCAAAAAATGAATATTCGTCGAATTAATTTTTATGCATCATCAGAAAATTTATCTTAAATTTTTAAGTTTGATCCAATCTGTTGAGTCCCGGGGTGAATTGCCCACGCTCGATGCAGATGCCAAAAGAGTGCTGGAAACCATCGCTGTCAGGCATTTTTTAGGCGAACACATGACCATCAGCGATGCGATGGCTTTGAACAAAATTGCTTCTCCTGCCACGCTGCACCGAAAAATTGATTTGCTGCGCGAACAAGGGTTGGTCGAAACTTATTTCGAAGGCGAAAACAGACGAACCAAGTATTTGCGACCCACCGAACACGCCAGCCAATATTTCAGCGCGCTAGGAACCCTGATAGAAAACGCCATGGCAACCACAACTGCCCTAGCCCAATAACGGAACGCCCGTTTTGCTTTGAATATGGTCGCGGCTGACGCCGTCGGCCAATTCAACCAGTTTCAGCCCTTGCGGCGTCACATCCATCACACCCAAATCGGTGATGATGCGGTCAACCACCCCGACACCTGTCAATGGCAAGGTGCAAGCGGGCAATATTTTCAAATCTTCACCGCCGTCTTTTTTGCGGGCCACGTGCTCCATCAACACGATGACACGTTTGACACCCGCCACCAAATCCATGGCCCCGCCCATGCCTTTGACCATCTTGCCGGGAATCATCCAATTGGCCAGATCGCCAGAGGCGCTGACTTGCATGGCGCCCAAAATAGACAAGTTGATTTTTCCACCACGGATCATGGCGAAACTGTCATGGCTACCAAAGATGGATGTTCCAGCCAGCGTAGTGACTGTTTGCTTGCCGGCGTTGATCAAATCTGCATCCACGTGTTCTTCAGTCGGAAACGGCCCGATACCCAGCATGCCGTTTTCAGATTGCAACCAGACTTCGATGTTGGAGGGCACGTGGTTGGCGACCAAGGTGGGAATACCAATGCCCAAATTGACATAGAAACCGTCTTGTAATTCGTGGGCAGCGCGGGCTGCCATTTGGTCTTGGGTCCAAGGCATGGTCAGACTCCTGCTTTCTCTGTGATGGTGCGTTTCTCAATGCGTTTTTCCGGGTGCGGGTTGTGCACGATGCGGTGCACGTAAATGCCCGGTAAGTGGATGCTGTCTGGTTGCAGTTCACCCACTTCCACCACATGCTCAACTTCCACAATACATAACTTGCCGGCCATGGCAGCAGCGGGGTTGAAATTGCGAGCCGTCAAGCGAAATTGCAAGTTGCCCGCTTTGTCTGCCACGTGGGCTTTGACCAACGATATATCGGGTACCAATGCGCGTTCCATGACATAGGTTTCACCGTCAAATTCACGCAATTCTTTGCCTTCAGCAACCATCGTACCGACGCCGGTTTTGGTGAAAAAAGCAGGTATGCCAGCGCCACCGGCCCGCAGTTTTTCTGCCAATGTGCCCTGCGGCGTGAAATCTAATTCAAGCTCACCTGCCAAGTACTGGCGTTCAAACTCTTTGTTTTCGCCCACATAAGAAGAAATCATTTTTTTGATTTTTTTCTGTGACAACATCTAGATCGGAAGAGCGTCGT
>JALRAA010000007.1:827-17515 GCA_023262645.1 Burkholderiaceae bacterium | reverse complement strand
ACCCCCGGCGTGACAGGCCGGTATTCTAACCAACTGAACTACCACTCCTGGTAGATAGCTTCGTTTCAACTGACGCTGAAACCAAGTGCTACAAACTTGGCGACCCTACGGGGATTCGAACCCCGGTACTCACCGTGAAAGGGTGATGTCCTAGGCCTCTAGACGATAGGGTCAAAACCTGGACGCTCGATATTCTGGTGGAGGTAAGCGGGATCGAACCGCTGACCTCTTGCATGCCATGCAAGCGCTCTCCCAGCTGAGCTATACCCCCGGCAAACATCGAGTCCTCGATTATAGCCTGATATTTTTCAGCTTTGAAGCCGCGAAAAAACCTCTTCACGCTTGAACAATGAAATCACCGCATCCAGCGACGGGGTTTGGGGTGTTCCCAGCAACAACACGCGCACGGGCATGGCCAGTTGAGGCATTTTCAAACCTTGTGCTTGCAACACATTTTTGATCACCGATGCAATAGCCGCTTTATCCCAATCGACAGTTTGCAGGCCAACAACCAGTGCCTCTAACGCCGGACGAATCGCAGGCGTGACATGCAAGGCAAGATCTTGCGAGTTGGGCGTGACGGGTTGGTAAAACCGTGCAGCCCAATCAGCCAACATAACTGTGGTGTCGCATCGGTCTTTGAACAATTCACAAATGTCTGGCAGCCGATGGTCGCTCGCAATGCCGTTGGCCGACAACTGGGGCTGAACCAACTCTGCCAACGCCCCACCAGACATGGCTTTCAAATGCTGCGCATTGACCCACCGCAATTTGGCTTCGTCGAATTGTGCAGCGCTTTTGCCCAAGTGATCCAAATTGAACCATTGCACAAACTGCTCGCGAGAAAATATTTCATCGTCACCGTGGCTCCAGCCAAGACGAGCCAAGTAATTGACCATGGCCTCAGGCAAAAAGCCTTCATCGCGAAATTGCGTCACCGGTTTGGCACCGGTACGTTTGCTCAGCTTGTCGCCCTGCTCATTCAATACGGTGGGCAAATGCGCATAGACCGGTGGTTCATGTCCTAACGCCTGAAAAATATGAATTTGGCGGGGCGTATTATTGACATGGTCGTCGCCACGGATGACATGCGTGATGGCCATGTCGAGTCATCGACCACAACGCAAAAGTTGTAGGTGGGTGTGCCGTCTGGACGCGCAATGACCAAATCATCTAACTCGTGGTTGCTGATTTCAATCAAACCTTTGACTTTGTCATTCCAAGCAACCGTCCCCGTTTGCGGCGTTTTAAATCGCAACACAGGTTGAACGCCCTCTGGCATGGGAGGCAACGTTTTGCCAGGCTCAGGTCGCCACGTGCCGTCGTAACGGGGTTTTGCTTTGGCAGCCATTTGGCGCTCACGAAGTGCATCGAGCTCGGCCACACTCATGTAGCACGGATAGACAAAACCAAGCGCTTGCAATTGCGCAAGCACTTGCTTGTAGCGGTCCATGCGTTGCATTTGGTAGAACGGTCCTTCATCGTGCGTGAGCCCCAACCAAGACATGCCTTGCAAAATCACATCAACCGCTTCTTGCGAAGAACGATCGACATCGGTGTCTTCAATACGCAAAATGAATTTGCCACCCGTGGCTCTGGCAAATGCCCACGGGTACAGCGCAGAGCGGATATTGCCTAAATGGATAAAACCTGTCGGCGAAGGTGCAAATCGGGTGCGTGTGCTCATGATGATGCCTTGATTTGATCGAGGCCGCGCGACAAATCGTTTTTCAAATCATCGAGATGCTCAAGACCAACAGCCACCCGCACCAAACTTTGTTGAATGCCGGCCAGTTGTCGATTGGCTTCCGTCAAGCGCCCATGAGATGTACTGGCAGGATGAGTGATGATGGTTTTCACATCGCCCAAATTCGCGGTGATGGACATCAATTGCGTACTGTCGATGACGGTGAATGCATTGCTGCGGCAATGCGCGGGGTCGGTACCCACGACATCAAACGACAGGACGGGGCCACCTTTTCCCGATTGCTGCGCCATGGCCAGTGCGTGTTGCGGGTGTGAACTCAAGCCGGGGAAATGCACTTTGGCCACTTTGGGATGCTGCTCTAGCCACGTGGCAAGGGCCAAGGCTTGATCAGACTGCGCCTTCATGCGCAACGATAAGGTCTCTAATCCTTTGAGCACCACCCAGGCATTGAATGGCGACAAGCTCATGCCAGCACTGCGCATGACAGGTATGAATTTTTCGCTGACCATCGCTTGAGTTGCACACAAAGCACCGGCGACCACACGGCCTTGGCCGTCGAGGTATTTGGTGCCCGAATGAACAATCACATCAGCACCCAGAGCAATAGGGGTTTGCAAAGCTGGCGTGCAAAAACAATTGTCAACCGCCAAGACAGCATGGGCCGCATGGGCAATTTCAGCCAGTGCACGAATGTCGCAAACTTCTGTCAGGGGGTTGGTTGGCGTCTCGGCAAACAGCAATCGTGTGTTGGGTTGCATGGCTCGCTTCCATTCGGCCACATCGGTCTGTGACACGAAAGTGGTGTGCACACCGAACTTGGCAAATTCACTGCTGAGCAACTTGTGCGTGGAGCCAAATACGGAGTGCGAACAGACCACGTGGTCACCGCTCTTGAGCAAGGCCATGCACAACAACAGCACAGCCGCCATGCCGCTGGCTGTTCCGACACAGGCCTCAGCCCCTTCCAATGCGGCCAAGCGTTTTTCAAAGCTGGCGACCGTGGGGTTGGTAAAGCGCGAGTAGATATAGCCTTCCTCTTCACCCGCAAACCGACGCGCTGCGGTTTCACTGTCCGGTTGAACAAAACTGCTGGACAAAAACAAGGCCTCAGAATTTTCGCCGTATTGAGATTTGTCCACCGCCGAACGAACGGCCATGGTTTCTTTGTGGAAAGCGTCAGGATGTAGTGGATCAGTCATGTGAGGTCAACGCACATCGGCGTTGGGTAAAGCCAGTCGGGAATGGTCTGCTGCGTCTTCTTCCACACCCACGCGGTGTTGGCCCAATCGGGTGATATCTTCTACGCTGATATCGCCAGTGATGTAGACGCCATCGAAGCAAGACGCATCAAAACCATGGATAGCAGGCGCCCCCAGCAAAGCAGCACGCTTGACGGCATCCAGCATGGGCGCAATGTCTTGGTAAATCAAAGCATCGCAACCAATCAACTCACGCACTTGATCGACGCTGCGTCCAAAGGCCACCAATTCTTCAGAAGTGGGCATATCAATGCCATAAACATTGGGGTATCGAACAGGGGGCGCGGCGCTGGCCAAATACACTTTTCTGGCACCGGCATCGCGCGCCATTTGAACAATCTCTTTGCTGGTGGTTCCACGCACGATGGAATCGTCGACCAGCAACACGTTGCGGTCTTTGAATTCACTGACGATGACATTGAGTTTTTGCCGCACAGAACGTTTACGCACGGCCTGACCAGGCATGATGAATGTGCGTCCAACATAGCGGTTTTTCACAAAGCCTTCGCGGTAGGGCTTGCCCAGCAGATGCGCCAATTGGGTGGCGCTGGGTCGGCTGGATTCAGGAATAGGAATCACCACATCAATGTCTGATGGCGGTACGGTAGACACCACGCGCTTGGCCAATGTTTCGCCCAAATTCAAGCGCGCTTGGTACACCGAAATTCCATCCATGGTTGAATCTGGGCGCGCCAAATACACATATTCAAAAATGCACGGCATCAAGCGGGTGGCTTGGGCACATTGGCTGGCATTTAACTGGCCTTGCATATCGATGAACACAGCTTCACCGGGCGCCACATCGCGCACAAACACATGGCCAGTGCCTTCCAGCGCTACCGATTCGCTGCCAACCATCCATGTGCCATCGCTGCCTTGGCCCAGACACAGTGGCCGAATACCAAACGGATCGCGAAAAGCCAAAACACCATGGCCGGCGATCATGGCAATCACGGCGTACGAACCTTTGATTCGTCGATGCACCCCGCTGACGGCCGCAAACACATCGGTCACAGCCAGCGTGTTTCCGCGCGTGGTTTTTTCCAATTCATGCGCCAACACATTGAGCAACACCTCAGAATCACTTTCGGTGTTGATATGGCGATGGTCGGTGGAAAAAAGTTCGGCCTTGAGGGCGTGCGCATTGGTCAGGTTGCCGTTGTGCACCATCACCAAACCATACGGCGCATTCACATAAAAAGGCTGCGCTTCTTCTTCGCTGTATGCATTGCCTGCGGTCGGGTAACGGACTTGCCCGAGCCCAATATTGCCGGGCAAAGCCCGCATGTTGCGGGTGCGAAAAACATCGCGCACCATGCCCTTGGCTTTTTGCATGAAAAACTTGCGATCCAATTGGGTAACGATACCGGCTGCATCTTGACCACGGTGCTGCAACAACAACAAAGCGTCATAGATCAATTGGTTCACATGCGAAGGACTGACCACCCCCACTATGCCGCACATCAAGTCACCAACCTTTCCAATGGCGCCGGTAAGACCGGCTTTAAATACACAAGCAATTGATGAACCGACTGGGCCACTGGCGAATTCAGCCAAAGGTCTGTGTGTCGCCAAGGCGTGAGGCCCACCAACACGGCAATCGCCAGCCACATGACGACTGCACGTGCCAAACCAAACACCATGCCCAATAGACGATCGGCCAATCCCAGACCCGCCAAAGACAACAACCGCTTCAACACACTGCCCATCAACGCCATCGCCAGCATGACCGCCAAAAATATCAACACCCAGGCAACTGCTTCACGCATGCCTTGGGCCCACTCGGGCAATGGCAGGTCAAGACTTGCATCAAAAGCGTATTTGCTACAAACCACAAACCCCAAAGCCCACGCCACGAGCGCAAAAAATTCTTTGACCACGCCGCGCCAAAACCCCAAAGCGGCTGACAACAACATCAACCCCAACAACGCCCAATCAACCGCGTTCATGCATCAAAGTGTCAGCACAACCGCATTCAATTGCAGCGATTTGGTTTTGGTGATGATTTTTTGGGCTTCATCGCGGGTGGCAAATGGGCCGGCACGCACACGCGTGCGTTTGCCATCGGAAGTTTGTGCAACATGCACATAGGTTTTAACGCCGGCTTTCTCGAGCTTGCTGCGTATGTCCTTGACCTTGGCTTCATCCGAAAAAGCGCCAAATTGCACGATGAAGCGCTCGGCGGCGGCTTCTTTGGCGACGGGTTTGGCTGCGCTTGCGGTGTCCGCAGGTACAGGTGCTGTTTTGGAGGCGTCGGTTTTGGACTGCGCCTCTGAAGACTTTGCGTCGGCGACTGATTTTTCTGAAGCTGTGGGAGTCACCGCAGGTGGACTCGATTTTTTGCTGTCCTCACCCACCACTTGTTCATTCGCGTTCATGGCTTCTGAAACGGGGACTTTTGCCTCCAATTTGTCCGGAATGGCAACCGTCGGTGGTTGCGAGGGGCGCACTGCATCCCTGTCAGGCATGTCGATACGGATATCTGCGGCCAAGTCGCGTGGCTTGGTGTCGAACACCAATGGAAAGCCCAGCACCGCGATCACAACCAGCACGGTCGCGCCAATCAGCCTGTGACGCGCTTGTTTTCGCAAGCTGTCCATGCTTTGTGCGTCATCTTGGTTGGAATCTGCAGTTGACGGATTGGGAGCGCGGGTCTTGAAAAAGGCCATGGGCAGGTTCAGGTGGATGAAGCAGCGGGTAGACGGCCTTCAATACCGTGCTGAAGTACCCCGCCAACAGTGAAAAAAGAACCAAAAACAAGAATTCTATCAGCGGGGTCTGCCGCCAATAAAGCTTCATGCACCGCTTCTGAAGGGCCTTTGTGCAAACTGGCGCTCGCTGTTGTTGGCGGTTTGAATGTTTGCCAGACCTCTTTCAGGTCCTTCGCGCTGGCTGCTCTGGGCGTTGGCAGGTCGCAAAAATACCAACACTCCACCAACGGCATCAAGCGGCGCAACAATCCAGCAACATCTTTGTCGGCCATGGCACCAACCACCGCATGCGTTCGGGGGAAAAAACCCATGGCATCCAAGTTGTGTGCCAAGGCAGCGGCTGCATGCGGGTTGTGCGCGACATCGAGCACGATAGCGGGTTGCCCTGGCAACAATTGAAAACGCCCTGGCCAAGTCACGGTCGACAAACCAGCGCGTATGGCTTGCGCCGTGACAGGCAGTTGAGAACGCATGGCCTCCATCACAGCAATCACACCCGCTGCGTTCACCAATTGATTGGCGCCACGCAAAGCCGGATAGGCCAACCCGCTGTAAGTGCGGCCATGCCCGCGCCAAGTCCATTGTTGGTTGTCGCCAGAAAACTGCACATCTTTCATCACCTGCCAAACTTCGGCGTGCAAACCCGCGGCATGCTTCAACAACGAATCGGGTGGCGATGGATCACTGATCACGACAGGTTTTTCTGCGCGCATGATGCCGGCCTTTTCAGCGCCAATGCTTTCTCGGTCGGGCCCGAGTAATTCCATGTGGTCTAAATCAACGCTGGTGATGACCGCGCAATCTGTGTCGATCACGTTGACCGCATCAAGACGACCACCCAATCCCACTTCCAAAATCACCACATCCAAATGGGCAGATGCGAGGCAACTGAACAAAGCCAGGCTGGTGAACTCAAAGTAACTGAGCGTGATTTCACTTCTGAACGCCTCTACCTTTGCGAAATGCGCCAGTAAATCCGCTTCTGCCACAGGCTGGCCGTTGATGCAGCAACGCTCTTGAAAGTACACCAAATGCGGCGATGTGTACAAGCCGGTTTTATAACCTGCGTGTCGATAAACCGATTCCAGCATGGCGCAAGTTGAACCTTTTCCATTGGTTCCAGCCACCGTCACCACCGGGCAATCAAAGCGCAATCCCATGGCCTCGGCCACCTGTGCAACCCGCTCGAGTCCCATCTCTATGGTTTTGGGGTGCAAGCGCTCACAATGGTTCAACCAATCTTGTAAATTCATAGGAAGATTGTCACCGATAGCTTCAAAAACCCTGTCAACCACACGGCTTGTTTAACCGTTAAAGTCAAAGCACGGTTTGTGCACAGGGAGCCCTTATGAAAAAACTGATCAGCGTTTTGGGTCTATTCGCTAGTTTCTTTTCGCCATTGCATGCCCAAGAAGTCGGGCGCGTGATTTCTTCCGTACCCGTCATTCAACAAGTGGCTGTACCGCGACAGGTTTGCACACAACAACAAGTGACGACCCAACCCCACAAGTCGGGTGCCGGAGCCCTCATGGGCGCCATTGCAGGTGGTACCGTCGGGCACGCCATCGGCAGAGACGGTTTAGGCACCGCGATTGGCATGTTTGGAGGGGCCATTTTGGGAGACAAGATCGAAGGTGCACCACCGCCTGAAGTCAAAAACGTCCAAACTTGCAGCACCCAAAATTTTTATGAAAGCCGCACAGTGGCTTACAACGTGACTTACGAATACGCGGGCAAACAGTACATGGTGCAAATGCCCCAAGACCCAGGCCCCAGCGTACGATTGCAAATCACACCCGTGGTCTCCAGCAACTCCACTTACAACTACCCTCCACCCCCGCCGTTGCCAGCTGCCAGCGCCGTGCCGCCCCCAGGGTCTGCACCACAAAGTTGGTAAGCCTTTCTTCACACCATCGAAGCCGCTCTCACAGAGCGGCTTTTTACATGCAAAGCATGGCCTAGAATCGCGCCTTTGTTCTGATGGGTGAAAGTTTCATGCGTAAAAACACAACAACGACAACAGCAGCTAAAGCGCCACAACGTGTGGTGCTGGCCTATTCAGGTGGTCTGGATACCTCCATCATTCTGAAATGGTTGCAAGACGAATACCACTGCGAAGTCGTCACATTCACCGCAGACATCGGCCAAGGCGAGGAGATCGAACCCGCGCGGGCCAAAGCCATCAAAATGGGCATCAAGCCCTCAAATATTTTTATTGAAGATCTGCGAGAAGAATTCGTCCGCGATTTTGTCTTCCCCATGTTTCGCGCCAACGCGCTTTATGAAGGCGAATATTTGTTAGGGACTTCTATTGCCCGCCCCTTGATTGCCAAACGTTTGGTCGAGATCGCACGCAAAACCAAAGCCGATGCCATCAGCCATGGCGCAACCGGCAAAGGCAATGACCAAGTGCGTTTTGAACTTGGCGCGTATGCCTTGATGCCCAATGTCAAAGTGATTGCACCTTGGCGCGAATGGGATTTGCTTTCGCGTGAAAAACTGCTGGCTTATGCCGACAAACATGGCATACCGGTGGATTTCAAAAAACGCAAAGGCGGCGCGCCCTATTCCATGGATGCCAATTTGCTGCACATCAGTTACGAGGGTGGCATTTTGGAAGACCCCAATTTCGCGCCGGAAGAGAACATGTGGCGCCTGACGGTGAGCCCTGAAAAAGCGCCTAACAAACCACAAATCGTCGAACTGACTTACAAACACGGCGATGTGGTCGCCATTGACGGCGTGCGCATGTCACCCGCCACAGTGCTGACCCACTTGAACACCGTCGGTGGAAAACACGGCATCGGCCGGTTGGACAAAGTGGAAAACAGGTACGTGGGCATGAAAAGCCGTGGCTGCTATGAAACCCCCGGCGGCACGATTTTGCTAGCGGGTCACCGGGCCATCGAATCCATCACTTTGGACCGCGAAGTCTTGGCGCTCAAAGACGACCTGATGCCGCGCTACGCACGACTGGTTTACAACGGTTATTGGTTCAGTCCCGAGCGTGAATTGCTGCAAGGCTTGATAGACGCCTCGCAAGCCACCGCCAACGGCAAGGTTCGCCTCAAGCTCTACAAAGGCACCATCATGTGCGTTGGGCGTGAAAGCAAAACCGACAGCTTGTTTGACACCCGCATCGCCACATTCGATGACGATGGCGGCGCCTATAACCAAGCCGATGCCGGCGGATTCATCAAACTCAATGCACTGCGCATGCGCATTGCGGGCAATTTGAAAAATGAGCGCGCTGCCAAATCAGCGTCCCGTGCAAAACCTGTCAAGAAAAAGGCTTGATCCATGGTCACCGAACATATTCCCAGCGTCAGCATCACCACCAAAGCCAATGTGTTTTTCGACGGCAAATGCGTCAGCCATCCTGTGGTTTTGCCCAATGGCGAAAAAAAATCTGTCGGCGTGGTCATGCCGTCGCATTTGACGTTCAATACCGCGGCGCCAGAAATCATGGAATGTGTGGCGGGTGCTTGTGAATACAAGCTCGCAGGCACCGACCAATGGCAAGCCTCTCGTCCCGGTGACAAATTCCACGTACCCGCCAATTCATCGTTTGAAATCAAAGTGACGGAAAGCTACCACTACATTTGTCACTTTGGTTGAAGCGTTTGATGCCCCACGCAAAAGGCCCCTTGAGGGGCCTTTTTTTTCGCCTACAAAAAGTGTGTCTGGCAAGCTTCACAGCGCCCAGACGGCGGGCAATTAACAGTGTGCCAAGCGGGCTTTGGCTTCGGCAAATTCACGCTTGAACTGCGCCACCAAATCTGCCGTGGATTGCACTTTGGTGATCGCACCAATGCCTTGACCGCATCCCCAAATGTCTTTCCATGCTTTGGTTTTTTCGCCACCAAAATCCATCTTGCTGGGGTCACTCTCTGGCAAATGCTCTGGGTCCATGCCCGCGTTGCGAATCGAAGGCGCCAAGTAGTTGCCATGCACGCCTGTGAACAAGTTACTGTAGACGATATCGTCTGAGTTGCTGTCCACGATGCATTGCTTGTACTCCTCAGCCGCTCGCGCTTCGTCAGTGGCAATGAAGGCCGAGCCAATGTAAGCGAAATCTGCACCCATGGCGAGCGCCGCCAATATGGCTTGTCCACTCGCGATCGACCCACTCAACGCCAACGGGCCATCGAACCATTGGCGAATTTCCTGAATCAACGCAAACGGACTTTTCACGCCAGCGTGGCCACCCGCGCCTGCGGCAACAGCCACCAAACCATCAGCGCCCTTTTCGATGGCCTTGTGGGCGAATTTGTTGTTGATGATGTCGTGCAAAACCACGCCGCCATAGCTGTGCGCAGCTTGGTTGATTTCTTCACGCGCACCCAACGATGTGATGATGATCGGTACTTTGTATTTGACGCACATGGCCATGTCGTGTTCCAAGCGGTCATTGCTTTTGTGCACGATTTGGTTGATGGCGAACGGCGCAGCAGGCTTGTCAGGATGCGCCTTGTTGTAGGCAGCCAACCCTTCGGTGATCTCTGACAACCATTCATCCAATTGGGACGCTGGACGTGCATTCAAAGCGGGCATCGATCCCACCACGCCTGCAATGCACTGCGCAATCACCAATTTGGGATTGCTGATGATGAACAGCGGGGAACCGATCACGGGAAACGGAACGGCTGCAAGAGCGGTTGGCAACTTGGACATGACAGGCCTTGGAGAATGGGGTTGAAAGATGAATGAGGTCTGAGTGAAAAGAACCGTTTTTAAAACGCTTCCAAAGCCATGGCAGTCACGCTTTCAGCACCTTGGACGATGCTGTCACGCGCTGCTGGTGCTTTGCTCAGAATATGGTCGGCGTAGAAACGCGCAGTGACCTGCTTGGCTTGCAAGAATGCGGTGTCGTTGTCGCCGCTGGCCAGCGCTTGGTGAGCGGCCACAAAGCTGCGGGCGAGTTGCCATCCAGCGATCACATTGCCCGCCAACATCAGGTAAGGCACGCTGCCTGCGTAGGCATCGTTGGGGTTGCTGTTGGCTTTGTCGACCATGAAACTCACCACATTCAGCAAAGCGTCGCGCGCTGCGGATAAACGGCTCGCAATGGCTTTGGCGTCGGGCGTACCAATTGCAAGCAACTCGGCTTGTGTTTTTTCCATTTGGGCGGCCAGTGCTTTGGGTGTTTGGCCGCCATCGCGAACGGTTTTGCGACCCACCAAGTCATTGGCTTGGATGGCTGTGGTGCCTTCGTAAATAGTCAAAATTTTCGCGTCACGGTAATACTGCGCGGCACCGGTTTCTTCGATGAAACCCATGCCACCGTGTACTTGCACGCCCAGGCTTGTCACTTCCAAACTCATCTCGGTGCTGAAGCCTTTGACCAACGGCACCAAGAATTCGTACACCGCCAAATTTTGTTGGCGGGTATCGGCATCCGGGTGGTGATGGGCTGCGTCGTAGGCGGCAGCCGCCACACTGGCCATCGCGCGGCAACCTTCGGTGTAAGCACGCATGGTCATCAACATACGGCGCACATCGGGGTGATGGATGATGGGCGCTGCTGCTTTGACAGACCCATCCACGGGCCGAGATTGCACGCGATCCCGCGCATACTGCACCGCTTTTTGGTACGCCCTGTCAGCGATGGCAATGCCTTGCACACCTACCGCATAACGCGCTGCGTTCATCATGATGAACATGTATTCCAATCCACGGTTTTCTTGGCCCACCAAGAAACCGGTGGCGCCACCATGGTCGCCATATTGCAACACAGCAGTGGGACTGGCCTTGATGCCCAATTTGTGTTCGATGCTGACGCAATGCACATCATTGCGCGCGCCCAGTGAGCCATCGGCATTGACCAAGAATTTGGGCACCACAAACAAGCTGATGCCTTTGATGCCTTCAGGCGCACCAGTCACTCGGGCCAACACCAAATGCACGATGTTGTCGGCCATGTCGTGCTCGCCGTAAGTGATGTAAATTTTGGTGCCAAATACTTTGTACGTGCCATCGGCTTGTGGTTCGGCACGTGAACGCACCATAGACAAATCGGAACCCGCCTGCGGCTCGGTCAAATTCATGGTGCCGGTCCATTCGCCGCTGACTAGTTTTTCCAAGTAAGTGGATTTCAGCGTGTCGGATCCTGCGGTCAGCAATGCTTCGATCGCGCCGTCTGTCAGCAAGGGGCACAGCGCGAAACTGAGGCTTGCCGCATTGAGCATTTCTCCACAAGCTGCACCGATGGTTTTGGGCAAGCCCTGTCCACCAAAATCTGCCGGATGTTGCAAGCCTTGCCAACCGCCTTGGGCGTATTGGTGGTAGGCCTGCTTGAAACCTTGCGATGTGGTGACGTGGCCGTCTTTCCAAAAAGAAGGGTTTTTATCGCTCTCCCAATTCAAAGGCGCCACCACGTCTTGGTTGAACCGCGCGCAGTCCTCTAGCACCGCTTGCGCGGTTTCCAAACCAGCGTCTTCAAAACCGGGCATGTTGGCAATTTGGTCAATCTGGGCCAAATGCTGCATGTTGAACAACATGTCTTTGATGGGGGCGATGTAGCTCATGGGGATCTCTTTAAATCAGTTTGACCAACTCGGGCACAGCAACAAACAAATCCGCTTCCAAGCCATAGTCAGCCACGCTGAATATCGGGGCTTCAGGGTCTTTGTTGATCGCCACAATCACTTTGCTGTCTTTCATACCTGCCAAGTGCTGAATGGCGCCGCTGATACCGCAGGCCACATAAAGCTGAGGCGCCACGATCTTGCCGGTTTGACCCACTTGCCAGTCGTTGGGCGCGTAGCCCGCATCGACAGCGGCTCGGCTGGCACCGAGTGCCGCCCCTAATTTGTCAGCCAATGGTGTGATGACTTCGTTGAATTTTTCTGCGCTGCCCAATGCGCGACCGCCTGACACAATCACTTTGGCCGCTGTCAGTTCGGGGCGGTCGTTCTTGGCAATCTCACTGCCCATGAACAGACTTTTGGCATCAGCCGTGGCCGCTTGAACGGTTTCGATGGTGGCATTTCCACTTGTGCCTGCCGCATCAAAACCCGTGGTGCGAACAGTGATCACTTTGACCGCATCGGTGGCTTGCACCGTGGCCATGGCATTGCCCGCGTAAATGGGTCGCTCGAAGGTGTCTGGGCTGTCCACACGGGTGATGTCGCTCACTTGCGCCACATCGAGCTTGGCCGCCACGCGGGGCGCGATGTTTTTGCCGCCAGCAGTGGCGGCAAACAAAATATGCGAATACGCCGAGGCCAAAGCCAAGACTTGCGCCGCCATGTGTTCGGCCAATCCGTTCGCAAACGCATCAGATTCGGCATGCAACACCTTGCTCACGCCAGCAATTTGAGACGCGGTCTGCGCTGCTGCTGCGGCATCTTTTCCAGCCACCAACACATGCACTTCGCCGCCACAGGCAACAGCTGCGGTCACGGTATTGAGGGTGGAGGGCTTGAGACTGTGGTTGTCGTGTTCTGCAATCACTAGGGAGGCCATGTCAAATCACCTTTGCTTCGTTTTTGAGTTTGTCGACCAGTGCGGCGACATCGGCCACTTTGATACCCGCGCTGCGCTTAGGGGGCTCACTGACTTTGAGGGTTTTGATGCGAGGTGTGACATCTACACCCAAATCCTCGGGTTTGAAAATATCGATCTGCTTTTTCTTGGCCTTCATGATGTTGGGCAACGTCACGTAACGGGGTTCGTTCAATCGCAAATCGGTGGTGATCACCGCAGGCAAACTCAACTTCAAGGTTTCTAAACCGCCGTCCACTTCGCGTGTGACCAACGCGTGTGCATCTGTGATTTCCACTTTGGAAGCGAATGTGGCTTGCGGCCAATCGGCCAAGGCCGCCAACATTTGGCCGGTTTGGTTGCAATCGTCGTCAATGGCTTGTTTGCCCAAAATCACCAACCCAGGCTGTTCTTTGTCGGCCAAGGCCTTGAGCAATTTGGCAACGGCCAAGGGCTGCAGTTCCTCTGAGGTTTCCACCAAAATGCCACGGTCCGCACCAATCGCCATGGCGGTGCGCAGCGTTTCTTGGCACTGAGTAACTCCGCAAGAAACCACCACCACTTCTGTCAAGACGCCTTTTTCTTTCAAGCGAACAGCTTCTTCGACCGCGATCTCGTCGAACGGGTTCATGCTCATTTTGACGTTGGCGATATCGACGCCCGTCTGGTCAGACTTGACCCGAACCTTGACGTTGTAATCCACCACGCGCTTGACAGCGACCAGTGCCTTCATGGGTTTGCTCCAAGGAAATAAAGATAAGTAAAAGTCATGCCTTCCAAGGGCTGGAAGTTGACGTGCACGTCATTCTAGACGAATCCATGGGTATTTGTGAACGGTCGTGCTTTTTTAACCTCGTCAAGGGTTTGGCCACACAAGGCAAGTTCATTCCAAGGACGAATGGCTCGCAATCACCACAGGTTTGGGCGGCGGCAGTGCGATGCCTTCAGCTTGCAAAGCAGCCCAGGCCGCGCTGTGAACCCGTGACATGACGGCCAGGCGCGAATGCAAACGGTCGGCCACCCAAAAATGCAAAGTGAACTCCAGGCCATCGGCGCTGAAGCGACTGAAATGCACTTGCGCGGCAGGTTCCGTGTTCACATCGGGCACGGTGTGCAAGGCGTTCAACAATATCGCTTGCACTTGTTCCACCGAACTGTCCAGCGCCACCGTGACCGAAGTTTGCAAGGACACCGCAGCGTCAGACAAGGAAAAGTTGTCGACCCTTTGCGTCATCAGTATGTCGTTAGGAATGATGGATTCGCGACCATTCGGATCACGAATCAAGGTGTAGCGGGTTTTGATGTCACTGACTTGGCCTTCCACGCCATCCACCCGAATATGGTCACCGATACGCACAGACCGCTCGACCAACACCACAAAGCCACTCACGTAATTGGCGGCGAGTTTTTGCAAACCCAACCCCAAACCCACGCCCAAAGCACCACCGAGCACAGACAAGGCCGTTAAATCCACACCAACCGCCGACAGCGCCAACAACAACCCCAGCAGCAAAATGACGGCACGCAACACATTTGCTGCCACCTTTCGCATGGACAAATCACTGACGGTTTGCGTCAATATGCGGTGCTCAATGGCAGCTGACAGCCACAAGCTGAGCACCAACACCAAACCCGAAGAGAGTATGCCTTCAAACAAAGTGCGCAAGTCGAGTTTGACCCGACCGAAATTCAAATGGATTTGCTCCATTTCCTGGACCACCAAAGGCAGCAAATCGGTGATCCACAACACTGCCACACCCCAGGCCAACCAAGACACCAAACGCTCGGTCAACACAGCCAAGGGAGAGCGTGGAAAAACCGCCATCAACACGCGGGCGCACAAGCGAATCAGCGCCAGAGAAAACAAGATTGGGACAGCCAACTTGAGCAAGATAAGCGCATGTTGCTTGAGCAGCAGAACCTGCACAAAATAAGTCAGTAACAAGGCCAATAAAGGAAATAACAAACCATCGATGACTTGCTTGCCAAACAACACCGATTCGGTTTTGTAATGCCGCCCCATCACCCATGCGGTCAACCATGCAAACAGGACGATGGCCAACAAATAAAGTGCCTCTCTGATCAACCCAGAGGGCAGGCTTTCTTGTGTCAGGGCTGACAGCAGTAAATTCAAATTTTCCATGGTCGAAATCAGCTTAACACGGGCAAATGTCCGTGCGTTTCGCTGGCATTGGCTACACTCGTCGGCCATGCCTATCCCCGTCATCACTTTGTTTTCTCGCTCCTATGTCGTGAGCGTCTTGGCGTACTTTTGCATGCTCGGCCTACTGTGTGTCGGTCAGGCCCAAGGCGCAACCCAATCCTCGCCAAAAGGTTCTACCCCATCCCGTGCAAACTCGGCTGTCAAGAAAAAACCCCAAAAATCCAAGGCCGCCAAAGTGGTCGCTGGAAAAGCTTTCGGGAAAACCACTGGCGTGCGTGAGTTGGCCAAAACCATTGCGGCTCAGCAGCAATTGCCTGTCTCTTGGGTCATGAAACAAATCTCGCAAGCGCGGCAAATTCCAGCGATCTTGCCCATGGTGCTGCCGCCCGCTTCGGTGCAACAAAAAAACTGGGAGGCTTACCGGGCGCGGTTTTTAACGGAATGCCGAATCCAAACTGGCGTGAAATTTTGGCGTGATAACGCTTTGTTGCTCGACCAGGCGTTTCTGATTTACGGTGTGCCGCCCAAGTACATCGTGGGCATCTTGGGCGTAGAAACCTTTTACGGTCAACACCAAGGACAGTACCGATTGATTGACGCTTTGAGCACGCTGAGCTTGATGTTCCCTGCGACCCATCCGCAAGCCACGGAAAGGCAAACTTTCTTTCAAAACGAATTGGGATTTTTTTTAAAGCAACAAAAAATGCAGCCCAGTAAAACAGCGCCACTGGGCAGTTACGCGGGCGCGAGTGGATTGCCTCAATTCATGCCGTCAAGCATCGCGCGTTTTGCCGTGGACTTTGATGGCGATGGCCGAATCGACCTGGGTAAAAGTGCAGCCGATGCGATTGGCTCTGTCGCCAACTATTTCAAAGCATTTGGCTGGCAACCGGGCATGCCCACACATTTTGATGTGAATGTGTCTGCTGTCGCCGACGAGGATTTGAATGCACTGCTAGCGCCAGACATTGTTCCTTCTTGGTCAGTGGCGTATTTACAAGGCAAACGCGCGGTGCTGGCGGACGATGGGTTGGCGTTTAACAAGCCGCTGGCGTTGGTGCAATTGCACAACGGTGGCAACCCGCCGAGTTATGTCGCAGGCACGGAAAATTTCTTTGTCATCACACGCTACAACCGCAGCAGTTATTACGCTTTGGCGGTGATTGAATTGGGCGAGGCGGTGGCGCAAGCGCTCACTGATCCGAGTAATCCGACAGGGAATTGCCCTTGACGTTTTTCAAAGTCATTTTTCGGTTAACTGGGTGAGGTTTATTGTTGGTTTGTTCATATTGATTATTTATAAAGTTGTTCTAGACGATTGTTGCGTATTTCGTCAAGTTGATTTTGACGAAGAACGAAGT
>JALRAA010000007.1:0-817 GCA_023262645.1 Burkholderiaceae bacterium | reverse complement strand
ATTAATTTTCAATTAATTGGAACCTGACCCCAATAAATCAACCGGACTCCCATAAGCTCTGCGCCATTTCTCGAAGCACGTTTTTCTGCACCTTGCCCATGGCGTTGCGAGGCAACTCGTTCAATACCTGGCAATGTTTAGGCAGTTTGAAATTGGCCAGTTGGTTTTTGAGTGCGGCCAACACTTGTTCTGGCTCCAGTTGCACCCCAGGTTTACTCAACACAAACGCAAAACCGACTTCGCCAAAATCGGGATGCGGCACACCGACCACCGCGCTCTCGGCCACGCCAGGGAGATTGTTCAAAGCGTCTTCAATTTCAGCCGGGTAGACGTTCAATCCGCCGCTGATGATCAGGTCTTTGCTGCGGCCCACGATGGTCACGCGACCGGCCTTGTCCATCACGCCCACATCACCGGTCTTGAACCAGCCGTCCGAGGTGAACTCCTCGGCCGTCTTTTCCGGCATCCGCCAGTAGCCCGCAAACACATTGGGTCCGCGCACTTCGATGCCGCCGATTTCACCGCGCGGGCATTCCGTGCCCTGGTCATCGCGAACGCGCACGCCCACGCCCGGCAAGGCAAAGCCCACGGTGCCGCCGATGCGTTCACCGTCCCGCGCCTCATAAGGGTTGGAGGTCAGCATCACGGTTTCGCTCATGCCGTAACGCTCCAGGATGGTGTGCCCGGTGCGGGCCTTCCAGGCCTGGAAGGTTTCGGTCAGCAAGGGGGCCGAACCACTGATGAACAGCCGCATGTTCGCGCAGGCACTCTTCGAGAGCGCCGCTTCGCCCAGCATGCGCACGTACAGCGTGGGCAC
>JALRAA010000079.1 GCA_023262645.1 Burkholderiaceae bacterium | reverse complement strand
ACCGTTGCTTCAGAATACACGGGTGAGTGGGTCTCGCCCGTGCAAGCACCCCACCAACCATCGCAACCCCCATCCGTTGAGTTGCATATTCGAAAACCCGGCAGCGGCCACCCAGGCCACTGACCGCCAGCCCTGAAAAAAATCATGACCATGAACCTGTTCTCATTAGTGAAATTTGGTTTCCCTTTGGCGCTCGCCTTGGTGTCTCTGCATACGGCAGCACATGGCGACAGCAAAAATATGCCGATAGGCCAAGTGGGAAATCCCGATCAGATTCAACGCAGAATCGAAATCGACATGCAAGACAACATGCGTTTCACGCCAGATTCGATCAAGGTCAAACAAGGCGACACCGTGTTGTTTGTTATTCAAAACAGCGGTTCGGTCAAGCATGAATTTGTGTTGGGTCATCCCAAAGAATTGTTGGCCCACAACGAATTCATGAAGACACATCCCGACATGGAGCATGATGAAGACAACATGGTCACCGTTCAGCCCGGCGCAACCGCAGAGTTGATTTGGCAATTCACCAGCAGTGGAACCGTTTATTTCGCTTGCCTGCAACCCGGACACTACGATGCAGGCATGAAAGGTCAGATTGCGGTGCGCCAAGTGGCCCGCAAAAATTCTGCCAAACCACACTGATCCACTTCACCTCACAAGGAAAACATATGCAAAATTTCAAGCAAATACTGTGGGCAGTGCTGATGGCTTTTTCTGTTTTGTGTGGCGTGGCTGCGCATGCCGATGCAGAGCTTGTCATGGCGGAAGGTGTGGTTCGCAAGTTAGATGTGGATAACCGCAAAATCACCATCAAGCACGGTGAAATCAAAAATCTAGACATGCCTGGCATGACCATGGTGTTTCGTTTGCAAGAAAAAATAAACATCGACAGTCTCAAATCCGGGGACAAGGTGTTGTTTCATGTGGAGAAACTCGACGGCGGCTACACCATCACCGAATTGCAATTGGCCCCATGAGCACAGACACGATTCCACTGTTTCCCTTGTCCCATGGCGTCTTTCCCGACGGCATGCTGCAACTCCAAATTTTTGAAGTTCGGTATCTGGATCTGATCAAGCGTTGTCACCGCGACAACACACCGTTTGGAGTGGCTTGGATCAAAAAGGGCAGGGAAGTCCAAGTGCCCGGTGAACAGCCTTTGATGTATTCCCACGGATGCATGGCCCATATCCGTGAGTTTGAACAAATCCAACCCGCTTTATTGCGTGTGGTGTGTCAAGGCGGGTTGCGGTTTGAATTGCACGATGTGTCGCCGGGCCCCTATGGGGTCTGGCAAGGCCATGTCACGTATTTACCGCAAGACCCGGTGTGTTCGCTGCCAGCCGAATGGCAGTTGCATGCAAACCGTTTGGGCCAATGGATTGCCAGCGCACAGCAACAAGGGCTGGAAGACAAACTCCCTTTGTTTGCACCCTACCAATTAGACGACTGCGGATGGTTGGCCAATCGTTTGGCCGAAGTACTGCCCCTTGAGCCCGAGCAGAAGCAATCTCTGTTGGTGCAGGCAGACCCGCATCAGCGCATGGCCAGCGTGGTTGAACTACTCACCCAAGCCTGACGGCCAAGCCGCGCCGCTCACAAGCGATAGAAACCGCGGCTTTCCCATTCTTTGTATTTGTGGTCGTTCCAATATTCCATGAAAGCTTCGCGGTCGTCATTGAACCGGAGTTTTTGGAATTGCTCGGTGATCTTCAAGCAGCTGTTCATGTCTTGCCCGCCAAGGCTGCCTTTCATATAGGCGGTGTCACAGTCCCAATAGTAACTTTCCAAATCGGCGTCTGAGATATTGCTGACGCTCAAAGCGGCCAGCAACATGAAGGCAGATAGCATGGGCGTCTCCTGTCAAGTTCAGTTCATACTAAACAGGAACGGCTGCGTCAACAAGGGTGAAACAACGGGTCAAGCGCGATTTTTGCGCCAGTTATTTACCTATTGACTTTGCATTTTGGGCTTGCAAAATGAAAGGCTGTCTGCTGAAAAGCAAATTATTTGGTGCCAAATATGCGGTCCCCGGCATCGCCCAATCCAGGCAATATGTAACCGTGCTCATTCAATTGGCGGTCAATCGCAGCGGTGTAGATATGCACATCGGGATGGGCTTCGCGCATGTTGGCGATGCCTTCAGGGCAGGCGAGTAAGCACATGAATTTGATCGATTTGGGATGGGTTTGTTTGATGCGTGTGATGGCTGCGACCGCTGAATTGCCTGTTGCCAACATCGGGTCCACCACAATCGCATTCCGCTCTGACATGTTTTGCGGTACCTTGAAAAAATATTCCACCGATTCCAAGGTGTTGGGGTCGCGGTACAGCCCGACATGGCCTACGCGGGCGCCCGGCACAATTTTGAGCATGCCATCCAATATGCCGGTGCCTGCACGCAATATGCTGATGATGGCCAATTTTTTGCCATCTATCGTGGGTGCTTGCATGGTTTCTAAAGGGGTTTCAATCGTCACATAACTGACCTCCATGTCGCGTGTGACCTCGTAAGCCATCAACATCGACAGTTCGTTGAGCAAGGTGCGAAAACTGTTCGTGCTGGCATCTTTTTTACGCATCAAGGTCAGCTTGTGCTGCACCAAGGGGTGGTCTATCCAATGGACAAAATTTTGTGTGTTCATGGCTTTTGATCGAGTACGGTCAAGCCATTTTCCACCCAAAACCGACTGAGCAATTTTGTAAATTCGCGCCCCGCCATGGTGCTCAATACCTATGGTTTACCCTTAAATCGCACCGAATAAAGGCGCAGTTTGAAAAAAAATGCACATATTGAATGCAATTTGAATTATCTTTGTATGCAATCTGCCCTTTGCGGCATGGCACTTGTTTTGCTAAGGGTAACGCATGACCTCTGGAACGCACCTGTCGAACAATAAGCTGGAGTTGATCGCGCTCTCCAAACATTACAGCGCCACCAGCATCGCTGTCGACAGCATTGACCTCACCGTTCCCACCAACCATTACTGTTGCTTGCTCGGGCCGTCTGGTTGCGGCAAAACATCTACCTTGCGCATGATCGCTGGCCATGAAGTGGTGACTTCGGGCGACATCATCTTGGGCGGGCGCAACATCACGGATGCCAGTGCAGCGAACCGCGGCACGGCCATGATGTTTCAAAGCTATGCCTTGTTTCCGCATTTGAATTCCTTGGACAACGTCGCGTTCAGTCTCAAAATGCGCGGCGTGTCCAAAACCGAAAGGCACCAGCGCGCCATGGCCTTGTTAGAGCGTGTGGCCATGTCGCAATATGCACAGCGCTTTCCGTCTGAGTTGTCTGGTGGTCAACAACAACGCATTGCGTTGGCGCGAGCGCTCATCATGCAGCCACGGGTTTTGTTGCTCGATGAGCCGTTGTCTGCGCTTGACCCCTTCTTGCGAATTCAAATGCGTGCTGAATTGCGGCATTGGCAAAAAGAATTGGGCTTGACCTTCATACACGTCACACACTCGCAGGAAGAGGCCATGGCATTGGCCGACACCATGGTGGTCATGAACCACGGGCGCATAGAGCAATCCGGAAGCCCGCAACAAGTATTCAGCCAACCCGCCAGCGAATTCGTGGCGCGGTTCATGGGTGGACACAATATTTTGAAATCGTCTCAAGGGTTGGTGGCGGTGCGCAGCGACCGCATCAGCGTGTCTGCCGCTTCCCCCGCGACAGGCCAGCCGGGTGTGCAAGCCACCTTGATCGACATTGAATACCAAGGCAGCTTCAGTTTGCTGTCTTTCAACCCACACAACGGATCACAAGAGCCAGTGAGTGTGTTGTTGCCCGAGCACTTGGTAGACCCCGCATGGCATGCCGGCGGAGATTACCTGTTGCAATGGGCCGAAGCCGACAGCCACCCGCTCGGTCCAGGCCTGTCCCCTCGTCGTTCTCCCATCGCTGCCTGACGATCTCAGGTGTATTACTTCAAAGGAAGACCATGAAAGAAGAAAAATTGCCAGTCGAATCTGTCGCCAGCGACCGCCGCAATGTCCTCAAAGGCACCGCAGCCATTTTGGCCAGCGGTATTTTTCCTGCCGTGCATGCGCAGGAAAAAATCGTGTTGCGCTATTTGGGAACCGCGGTCAACCAAGACAAAAAAATCGCCGAAAAATTCAAAGCAGACACTGGCATTGAAATTCAATACGTGGCCGTCACCACGGACGACGTGACCAAGCGCGCTGTGACTGCTCCCAACTCCTTTGACTTGATCGACACCGAATATTTTTCTCTCAAGAAAATCGTCCCAACCGGCAACCTGCTGGGCATTGACACCAAGCGCATCAAAAACGCCGACAAGATCACCACTTTGTTCACCAAAGGTGAAGTGGCAGGCAAGAAAGTTGGCGACCAAGGTACCGCACCTAAAAAAGTGATGTATTTGGAGAAACCAGACAGCAAAACTTTTTCTGCCACGCCTACCCAATACATGACTTTGATTCCCACCGTGTACAACGCTGACACATTGGGTATCCGTCCTGACTTGATCAAACGCCCGATCACTTCTTGGGCTGAATTGCTCAATCCCGAATTCAAAGGCAAAGCAGCCATATTGAACATTCCCTCCATCGGCATCATGGATGCCGCCATGGTGGTCGAAGCAAAAGGCATTTACAAATACCCCGACAAGGGCAACATGACCAAGGCTGAGATTGACTTGACCATCAAAACATTGATTGAAGCCAAAAAAGCGGGCCAATTCCGTGCGCTGTGGAAAGACTTCAACGAATCTGTGAACTTGATGGCGTCTGGCGAAGTCGTGATTCAGTCCATGTGGTCGCCTGCGGTCACGGCTGTGCGCACCAAAGGCATTGACTGCGTATTCCAACCCTTGAAAGAGGGATACCGCGCATGGGCTGCCGGTTTTGGTGTGCCCAAGTCAGTCACGGGCAAAAAAGCCGATGGTGTGTACGAGTTCATCAACTGGTTCCTCGACGGCTGGGCAGGTGCTTATCTGAATCGTCAAGGCTATTACAGTGCTGTGCTCGACACTGCCAAGGCCAAAATGGAAGCCTATGAATGGGCTTACTGGATGGAAGGCAAAGCAGCAGCCAAAGACATCAAGTCCCCCAACGGCGACTTGTTGGCCAAAGCGGGCAGTGTGCGTGACGGTGGCAGCTATGAAACCCGCATGGGCGGCATTGCCTGCTGGAACGCCGTGATGGACGAGAACGAGTACATGGTCAAAAAATGGAACGAGTTCGTTGCAGCTTGATGCTCGCTGACGCATGAGTTCACAGCAAAACACCGCGAGCAAGGCCGCTCCTTGGCGTATTTCGGCAGGGTGGCAAGCCACGCCTTACTCGCTGGTGTTTTTGCTGTTCTTCTTGATTCCCTTGGGGCTGATCGTCATGGTCAGCTTCTGGGAGTTCAACGAATATGAAATGATTCCATCATTCACTTGGCACAGCTACATCAGTATTTTTGAAGGTTGCAGTCAATTGAACGATTACGGTGACATGTGCGTCACCTTAAAAACCTATGGGTCGACATTGCGCATCAGCCTGGTTGTTTGGTTGATCACCTTGGTATTGGGCTTTTCGGTGGCCTATTTTTTGGCGTTTTGTGTACGAACCACCGCGATGCAAACCATGCTGTTTGTCTTGTGTACGGTGCCGTTTTGGACATCCAACGTCATTCGCATGATTTCTTGGATACCGCTGTTGGGTCGCAATGGCTTGGTGAACCAAACCTTGGTTTCAGCGGGTATCGTTGACCAACCGATTGAGTGGTTATTGTTTTCTGAGTTTTCTGTGGTGTTGGCTTTTGTGCATCTCTACACCATGTTCATGATCGTGCCCATCTTCAATTCCATGATGCGTATAGACCGCAATTTGATCGAGGCAGCCACTGACAACGGCGCCAGCGCTTGGCAAACCTTATGGAATGTGATCATTCCGTTGTCACGCACAGGCATCATCATCGGCAGTATTTTTGTGATCACCATCGTGATGGGCGACTTCGTGACCATTGGCGTGATGGGTGGGCAGCAAATTGCATCGGTCGGAAAAATCATTCAAGTCCAAACATCGTTTTTGCAATTTCCTTTGGCAGCGGCCAATGCGGTGATATTGCTGTTGGTTGTGTTGATGATCATCTGGGGCCTGACCCGGCTGGTGGATATCCGCAAGGAGTTATGAGCATGGCGCGCGGTCATTACGAACCCAAACGACCCGCTGGCTATGCGGGTTTGCTGGCTGTGTTCATTTTGTTCGTTATTTTTTTGTATGGGCCGATGGCAACGATTTTCATTCTCAGTTTCCAAGGCCCTGAAGGTGGTTTGACCTTCCCGTTGCAAGGTTTGTCGTTGCATTGGTTTCACAAATTGGCGCAAGGTTTGGGCGTGGTGGACATCGGTGCTGCGCTCAAGCGGTCGTTGTTATTGGGCTTGGTGGTCATGTCGCTTACCATGTTCATGGCGGTACTGGCTGGCTTGGCTTTCAGAAAAAAATTGCGGGGTGGCAATGCGCTTTTTTATGTCACGGTTGCCAGCTTGATCATGCCCTCGATCATTGTGTCTTTGGGCATAGGCTTGCAATTTAGGCTGCTGGACAATGCGCTCAAATGGTTTTTTGAATGGATGGGTATGTCAGGCATGTTGGAAACATTTGGCACATCACTGGGCTTGTACAGCTCGGCATTGGGCGCCCATTTGACCTGGACGTTGCCATTTGGTTTGCTCATCATGTTTGCCGTGTTCAACCGGTTCAACCCAGC
>JALRAA010000078.1 GCA_023262645.1 Burkholderiaceae bacterium | reverse complement strand
GTGAATGGAGAGGGTTGCAATTGCGCCAATGTGCGGTCGTAAAAGCCACCGCCATAACCCAAGCGGTATCCACCCGGCCCATAGCCTACGCAAGGCACAAACAACAACGTGGGTACTACCACTTCGGTGTCTTTGGGTTTGGGTATGCGGTAAGCATCTTCTTCCATGTCGCAACCAGGGTACCACGCATGAAAGGTCAAGGTTTTGGTGACTTTGTCGACCACTGGCAACCCAATGCGACGCAGCACAGGGTCATCAAGCAACTCACCGTCTTCTTTCCAGCGGTGCAATGCGGGCAACGGATCAAATTCCCCTTTGATCGGCCAATATGCACCGATGACGGCGTCCTTTCGGTCGAACAACCATATGCGCATCACGCGTTGCAACAAGTCGGCACGCTGCGCCCGATCAGGCATGTCTAAGCGCTCTTGAATCAATTGTTTGCGAAGGGCTTTTTTGTCCATGGGAGAATGCATCCCTTATGTCAGGTGTATTCATTGTGTCATGTCCTTGTTTTTGATCCGCCGACTCGCCGTTTCAATGGTTGGCGGTTTTTTTCTCGCCTGCTGGCAGCCATGCTTGGCCATCTCGTTCAGCACATTTCCCGACAGAAATGACCAAGTGCTGCTGGACATGTCTGTCGCTTATTCGCACAACGACCGACGCAAACTGACCCAACTGCTGCCGCAAGCCAAAGGCCATGTGCTTGAGCCGTGGGCGGCGTACTGGGAATTGCGCGTCAGGCTCGGCGACGCCAGTGACAACGAAGTCAAAGAATTTCTAACCAAATACGCGGGCACTTACCAAGAAGATCGGCTGCGCAACGATTGGTTATTGGTGCTGGCGCAGCGTCAAGAATGGACGCAATTCGAGCGCGAATTCGCGCTCTATCGCATGCATGACGACAAAGAAGTCGAGTGTTATGCCAATTGGCTGAGCAGCAGCCAGAAAAAATTCGAAGGCACCACCGCGCAAGAGGACATGATTCGCAGAACCTGGCTAGGTATGCGCAATGCTGAGGAAGGCTGTACCTATGCGTTTGAACAATTGCTGTTGGCCAAACGTGTCCCTGCCCTAGATGCGTGGCGAAAAGCCCGCAGCATGGTGGAAATCAACCGCAAACCACCTGCCAGAGATGCGTTGCAAATGGTGTCAGGGCAAAGCATGGCCAAGCTCGATGAACTGATGGCCAACCCGCTGCGTTTTTTGCAACAACGCGCCACGTCGCTGGGTAAAGAATCTCCCGAGTGGATCACCTTGGCACTGGTCAAAATGGCCGCCAATGACCATGATGCTGCAATCAAACAAATCAACACCAACAAATCTGTCAAGCTGCTGAATGCAGAACAACTGCAGTGGGTATGGGCGGTGATTGGTCGCCAAGCCGCCATGGATTTCGACAGCAAAGCTGTGGCTTATTTTGAATCGGTGGGCAACGCACAAGGGCTGAGTGACGATTTGCTGGCTTGGATGGTCAGAGCCGCATTGCGTGCTGAAGGCACACCCCGATGGTCCATGGTCGAGTCGGCCATTGAGGCCATGACACCTGCCACTCAAAAAGACCCGGCTTGGGTGTATTGGCGTGCACGCGCATTGATTGCTCGTCAACCAGTATCCACCACTGCCATGCCGCAAGCGCTGATGGCACTGCAAAGCATTGCCGGTCACCAAGGTTTTTACGAACAACTCGCGCTGGAAGAGCTTGGCCAAAAAATCACACTTCCCGCTCGCCCTGCACCACCGACCGCCGCCGAATTGGAAGCCGCCAAATCCAATCCGGGTTTGCAACGCGCAGTGCATGCCATTCGCATCGGCATACGGGCTGACGGCGTGCGCGAATGGAATTACACCGTGGGTTTGGTGGATGGCCAAGGCAAGCGCGGGCGCATGACCGATCGCGAAAGACTGGCTGTGGCGCAATGGGCTTGCGAACTCGAAATTTGGGACCGTTGCATCAGCAGCAGCGAGCGGGCACAACAATTTGACATCAATCACCGCTACCCTATGCCGTTCAAAGACGAAGTACTCAGCCGTACCCGTGAGATCAACCTTGACCCCGCTTATGTGTACGGGCTGATCCGCCAAGAAAGTCGCTTCATCATCAACGCACGCTCTAGCGTGGGTGCCAGTGGATTGATGCAAGTCATGCCGCGCACAGCGAAATGGACGGCCAAAAAAATCGGCATGAAGAATTTTCAACCCGAACAATTGAACCAACACGACACCAATATCGCGATAGGAATCGGCTATTTGAAATTGGTTCTGGACAATTTTCACAGCTCCCTGCCCATGGCCGCTGCCGCTTACAACGCTGGCCCAAGCCGTCCGCGCAAATGGCGCAACGGGCCCTTGCTCGAGGGCGCCATCTGGACCGAGTGCATACCGTTCAATGAAACGCGTGACTATGTGAAAAAAGTACTGAGCAACGCAACCATGTACTCTGCCGTTATCACGGGCGAGCCGCAATCGCTCAAAGCCCGGTTGGGCAAAATCGGACCCCGCGAAAAAAACGATCCGCAAGAAGACAGCGACCTGCCCTAGTCTTTGTCTTCCTGGCTTTGCTGCAATGCCCACATTTGCGCGTAACGGCCATTGGCTGACAACAACTCAGTATGTGTGCCACGCTCCACAATATGGCCAGCATCCAGCACCACGATTTCATGGGCATCCACCACGGTAGACAAACGGTGTGCAATCACCAATGTGGTTTTGTTGTGCGCGGCTTCGCGCAATTCGGCCTGTATCGCACGTTCATTGCTGCTGTCGAGCGCTGAGGTGGCCTCGTCAAAAATCAAAACAAACGGGTTTTTCAACAAGGTGCGGGCAATGGCAACCCTCTGTTTTTCCCCACCAGACAGTTTCAGGCCGCGCTCACCCACCATGGTGTCATATCCCAGCGGGGTTGAAGCAATGAAACCATGGATTCGCGCGGACTTCGCAGCCTCCTCCACCTGCTCGCGGCTTGCACGCGTATTGCCATAAGCAATGTTGTAGTAGACCGTGTCGTTGAACAACACTGTGTCTTGCGGCACGATGCCAATCGCTTGGCGCACGCTGTCTTGTGTCAGTTGCCGCAACTCATGGCCATCCACCCGAATCGCGCCTTGTTGCACATCGTAAAAACGGAACAACAAGCGCGCCAAGGTGGACTTGCCCGAGCCTGATGGGCCAACCACGGCAACGGTCTTGCCTGCAGGAATGGTCAAACTGATGCCGTGCAATATCGGACGGTCGGGTTCGTAGGCGAAATGCACTTGCTCAAAGCGCACTTCAGGCGGTTGTTCCAATCGCAGCGGTTGGGCCGTTGGCAAATCGGCCACTTCACGGTTTTTTTCCAACAAACCAAACATGCGCTCCAAGTCGGTCAGGCTTTGTTTGATCTCGCGGTAAATCACACCCAAAAAATTCAACGGGATGTAGAGTTGAATCATGAAGGCGTTGATCATCACCAAATCACCCAAGCTCATATGCCCTTGCACCACGCCTTCTGTGGCTCGCCACAGCATCGCCACCAAGGCCACTGCGATGATGAGTTGTTGGCCGATGTTGAGAGCGCTCAGCGAGTTTTGTGCTTTGATGCGCGCTTGTCTGAGTTTGTTCAGGCTGTCGTCATAACGCGCGGCTTCAAAGGCTTCGTTGCCAAAATATTTCACCGTTTCATAGTTCAACAATGAATCGATGGCCCGCGTATGCGCACCCGAATCAAACTCATTGACTTGTTTGCGAAATTTTGTGCGCCATTCAGTGACAGTGACGGTGAAATAAATGTACAAAGCCAACGCCAGCAAAGTGATGATGGCGTACCACTTGTCAAACTTCATACCCAAAATAGTCAACACCAACACCACTTCAATCAGTGTGGGGACGATGCTGTAGAGGGAATATGCGATCAGCGATTCAATACCGCGCACACCGCGCTCAATATCGCGGCTCATGCCGCCGGTTTGTCGCTCCAAATGAAAACGCAAACTCAAGTTGTGCAAATGTTCAAAGGTTTGCAAGGCAATTTTTCGTGCCGCACCCTGTGTGGCTGCCGCAAACACCAGTTCTCGCAATTCGGTGAATGCCGACACAGACAAACGCAACAAACCGTAACCCACCAACAAAGCCAAGGGAACAACCAGCGCTATTTGTGCACCAGTGGGTTGCGGGGTCAATGAATCTATCAATTCTTTGAGCAGCAAGGGCACGCCGACGTTGGCGAGCTTGGCACCAACCATGAACGACAACGCAGCCACCACCCGCCACTTGTATTCCCACAAATAAGGGAACAATCGCTTCAAGGTGGTCCAGTCAGAAGAAGACGGCTGGGCGGCGGCGGTCACAGGCAAGGCGGGTGAAGGGGCAGCGTGAGGACGCATAAAGCACAATACAGGTTAATCAACAACCTGGATTGTGCCTGTGACTGAACCCCAAGATTCCCGACACACAGTGACCAGTTTGCCCACCGATGCGGAATTGGTACTCAAAGTGATTCCGATGCCAGCCGATTGCAACCAAAGTGGCGATATTTTTGGCGGCTGGGTGATGGCTCAGGTGGACTTGGCCGGTGCCGTTTTACCAGCGCGTTATGTCAATGGCCGCATCGCCACCGTCGCTGTCAACGAATTTATTTTCAAGCAGCCGGTCAAGGTGGGCGACATACTGAGTTTTTTCAGTTCGGTCACGCGCGTTGGCAACACATCCATCACGGTCAAGGTAGAAGTATTCGCCGAGCGCTTCAGTATGCAAGGCACGTATTTGAAAGTCACCGAAGCCAACGTGACTTATGTGGCCATTGACGCCAATGGCAAACCCCGCACGATCACGCGCAAAACGCCTTGAAATTCACGCTTTGAGACACCGGTTCGATGGTTGGTCGACGGGCTGCTGACGCTGACTCAACCAAACACGGGTTTGCGTTTTTCCATGAATGCGCTGAATGCCTCTATCGCGGCTGGTTCTTTGAGCATGCGACCAAACACCGCAGCCTCTTGGTCCATTTGCGACAACACGGCAGGTGTACTGGCTTGCTTCATCAAACGTTTGGTTTCGATCAATGAACTCAGCGGTTTGGCAGCCATCTTTTGTGCTTGGCGTTGCGCATACGCGTTGACTTCGGCGGGAGGCAATACGCGACTGACCAAGCCCATCTCCAGCGCGGTTTCCACCATGAACGGCTCGCCCATCAACAAGGCCTCTGCTGCCCGTTGGTAACCCATGAGTTTCACGGCCAACATGCTGGATGCCGCTTCGGGGCACAAACCCAAGTTGACGAATGGCATGGAAAACGCTGCGTTGTCACCGGCATACACCAAATCACAGTGAAACAGCAGGGTGGTTCCCACGCCCACGGCAGGGCCGCACACTGACGCCAACAAGGGCTTGGGAAACACCGCTATGCCGCGCAAAAAACGCGACACCGGTGAGTCTGGGTTGGCCGGCGGTTGTTGCAAAAAATCGGCGATGTCGTTGCCCGCACTGAACACAGTTTCATGGCCTTGCAGCAAAACCACGCGCACATCGTTTGCGGCTTGGGCCTGGGTCAAATGGTCCGCCAGCGCCGCATACATGTCTGCGGTCAGCGCGTTCTTTTTGTCCACCCGGTTAAGCGTCAACGTGAGAACGCCTTGTTCTTGGTTATGCAGTATGGAGGCCATGGTTTTTCCGATGGTTGAATGTCATTGAAGTGTTATTCGACCCGAACCCAGTATTGGGTCCGGTAAAACACCCCAATGTAACCGCGAACTTGAAGCCGTTTTCCGCCTTCAATCGGGGTCATTTTCACGGTGTACACCTTGCCATTGTTGGGGTCAAGAATGGTGCCTTTGCCCGCCCACAGATAGTCATTTTCTTTGCCTTCTCGGGTCAGGTTGCGAATGATTTCCATGCCGATGATTTTTTGGTCTTTGCGGTCATCGGTGCACAAATCGCACACCGTTTTGGCCTTCGGGTCATCTTTCAATGCCCGACCGACAACTCCGCTGAGCACGCCGTTGTTGTCGATGATGCGTACTTCGCCTTTGGGCTGTTTGGTTTCATCGTCGATGGTGTGCCACAAACCGACCGGGGTCATTTGGGCGCTGGCGGCAAAGCCCCAGGTCAGGGCCAACAGGGCGAGTGTTTTTTTCATAGCGTGTCTCCTGGGTAAATGGTGGGTGTCAAGCAAATACTTCTTCCGTGTCCATCAATACATCGCTGCCGGAACGGGCAGTCAGCATCAAAGACGCGGTTTCGGGGAACAACCGGTGAAAATAAAAACGTGCGGTTTGGAGTTTGGCTTTGTAGAAAGGATCCTTGCTGCCTGCGGCTATTTTTTTCAAAGCCACTTGCGCCATGCGTGCCCAGAAATACCCGAACACCAAATGGCCAGCTACCCGCAAATAATCCACCGCAGCCGCACCGACTTCGTCTGCATTGGCCATGGCTTTCATGCCAATCTCGCCGGTGAACTGGGTCATTTGCTGGCCCAATTTGGCCAACGGCTGAATAAACGGTGCCATGTCCTCGTTGCCAGTTTCAGCAGCCACTAACTCAGCGATCAATTTGCCAAATTTTTTCAAGGTCTCGCCTTGGTTGCCCAACACTTTTCGGCCCAATAAATCCAAACTTTGGATGGTGTTGGTGCCTTCATAAATCATGTTGATGCGTGCATCGCGCACATACTGCTCCATGCCCCATTCGCTGATAAATCCATGGCCACCCAACACTTGCAAGCATGATGAAGTAGCGATCCACCCGTTGTCGGTGATGAACGCTTTGACAATCGGCGTGAGCATGGCGACCATTTCAGCGGATTGCTTGCGCACAGCCTCATCTGGGTGATTCAACTCTTTGTCGATCAACAACGCGCAATACAAATTCAAC
>JALRAA010000077.1 GCA_023262645.1 Burkholderiaceae bacterium | reverse complement strand
GTGGCAACCGGCTGGTTTTTTTGCAGGGGCGCCAACAAGGGATCGGGGCGGGTGACCAAGGTTTTGATTTTGCCGGCCTGCCCTTGCGGGACAGCCACCACAATGGCTTGTGGCCTGCCCAGACCCACCTGCGACTCGCGGCCTTTGAACACCGCTGGCGACACCACTGGCTGACCCGCATCAAACAATTTGATGCCGTCAAACGCTGTGTAACCCCAATTGAGCAATTTTTGGGCTTCTTCCGCACGCGCATTTTCACTGGACGCACCCAGCACAATCGCCAATAGGCGCCGTCCCTGCAAATTGGGGAAATCACGCTGGGCAGTGGCCACCAAGCAATAGCCGGCTGCATCGGTGTGTCCGGTTTTCAATCCATCCACGGTCGGATCGCGAAACAACAACAAATTGCGGTTGCTGTCGTTGGCGGCTGGCGTGCCGGGATAACGGTATTTTTTGATAGCGTAATACCCAACATAGTGTGGAAAGTCTTGCATCAAGCGGGTGGCCAAAATGGACAAATCTCGGGCGGTGGTCAAGTGGCCTGTTTCGGTCAAGCCTTCTGGGTTTTTGTAGGCGGTGTTTTTCATGCCCAGCGCCTTGGCTTGGGCGTTCATCATCTCGACGAAATGTTCACTGGTGCCGCCCACCCCTTCGGCCAACGCCATAGTGGCATCGTTGCCTGATTGAACAATCATGCCCTTGATCAAGTCTTCGACGGGAACTTGCATTTTTGGGTCGATGAACATGCGAGAGCCTTCCATCTTCCAGGCCTTGGGGCTGACCGAGAAGGTTTGCTGAAGGGTGATTTTCTTTTGTCGCAATGCATCAAACACCAAATAAGCGGTCATCAATTTGGTCAGCGACGCGGGTTCGACAGGTGTGTCAGCCGCCTTTTCTGCCAACACTTGAGAGGCGCTGACATCCAACAACAAATACGAACGGGCGGCAATTTCAGGAGGTTGTGGTGTTTGGGCCAACGCAGAGATGGCCGGACACAGACTGAGCAGGCCAATTAAAAACGCATGTTTCATGTGGGTACAGGTAGCGGTGAAGGGCTTTCATGCCCTTAAGTGGCGCAATGCCAAGGATTTCAATAGCGGCAATTGTCCATGAAAGAAATGCCCTGTGCCGGGTAAGACCATGACGGGCAATTGTTGTGGTCTGGCCCAATCCATCACGGCGGATAACGCGACCGTGTCATCGGTTTCACCATGGAGCACCAAACTGCGGTCCAGCGCATCAGGCGGCAATGGCGGTGCGTGGAAATGGGTCACTGCCGTGCCCACCAAGAGAATTTTTTGAATGCGCGCACTGGGCCACAACGCTTGGACCGCTTGGCAAGCCACGAACGCCCCGAAGGAAAAACCCGCCAATACCAGTGGCATGTCTGAGGGCCATTGACGCACGAGTTGCAACAAATCTTCGGTCTCACCACGGCCTTCGTCGTACACACCTTCGCTGTCACCGACGCCGCGAAAATTGAAACGCAAACACTCCAAGTCGGCCGCCACACAGGCCCTGGCCAATGTTTGCACCACTTTGTTGTCCATGGTGCCGCCAAACAAAGGGTGTGGGTGAGCAACCACCGCCAGCCCTTTGGACGGCCCCTGCGGCTTGTCACAAACAGCCTGTACACGACCTGCACCGGCCTGCAGCGTCAGGGTTTGTGTCTGCCCCGCCATAGCGTCAACGCCCGACGTTGTCAGGCAACATCAAACGCTCAACCGGTTGACCGTTTTGCAAATGCGATTCGATGATTTCATCGATGTCTTGTGTGTCCACAAAGGTGTACCAAATGGCCTCGGGATACACCACCATCACTGGACCACCCGCACAGCGGTCCAGGCAACCCGCTTGGTTGACGCGCACCCCGTGCGCACCGTTGATGCCCAGGGCTTTGACGCGGGTCTTGCAATGCTTCCAAGCGGCTTGCGCTGAGTGATCGGTGCAACAGGCTTGACCTTCTTCGCGTTGGTTCAAGCAGAAAAAAACATGGTGTTTGTAATAACTGGGTTGTGTCATGCGTGAATTTTAGGTGCGATGCGACGGGGGACGTCTGCGCAACAACCGCCAACTGGCCCATGCAAGCAATAACCAAGGCCACCAACCGCTGAGCCAAGGCGTCAGGCCATGGAAACGGATAAAGCGCCCCTGCTCCCAGGTCTGCATGGTTTGCTCAAAATACGTGCTGGAAGGCGACAAATTCAAAACCACCAAGAGAAACAACTGTGCAGCGCACAGCACCATCAGCAAATGGTTTTCTTGCCACTTGATCACCGCCAAACACAGCAACACACCGCAACCCATGCCGCCCCACACCTGCGGCACCAACCAATGCCAAGCGTGCTCTGGGCCGTAGGTGAGGGTGGCTGACAAACCACCGGCCGCCACGGCCATCACCCACACCAGCCACACACCGGCGAGCCGTTGTGAAAAACGCTGGCATACCGACAGTACCAACATGCCGGGCACCGAAACGCCCAAAGTCACACACAGCCATTCCAAAGTAGGTGTCATGGTCAGTGACAACGCCTCGCTGACTTCAACGATTTGGATGGAGATGGCGGGAAAAGTGTCTTGCACTAATTTTTCCAATCGCTCAGACACATGCCCCAAACCAAAGGGGACGGTCACCGGATAGAGCAGCGCCAACGGCCACAACACCATCAACACCAAACTGCCGCTGGCATCAGTCGTCAACCATTGGCGGCGAAATTGAGACCAGTGGTAGAGCCAACCGCGCTTTTCCAGCACCAACGCCAAACCCGCACCCAGCAAAGCGCCCATTGTGTTGAGCAACCAATCGAGTTGCGACGGCACGCGGGTTGGCAAATACGTTTGCAAACACTCCATGGCAAACGACAACACACAAGCGCAGACAACAGCAAACAACCATGACCCAGCGCGTGTCCATTGCGAACGCATCGCCGCCAAACACCACCAAAACCCCAAAGGGCCATAGCCCAGCAGGTTGCTGTAAATGTCAAACCACGTGTTGTAGGCAGACCAAGGCGCGCCCACAAAAAACCAAGGCGCGATGTCTTGGTTGCGCCAATCTTCAAACGGATAAAGGCTGGCATACACAATGACCAGCACACACAACCATGACAAGGCCCAGGCAGTGGTACGGCGTTTGGCGCTCATGGGTATGCAAAACCGTCAAAAAGGCTTGACCACCACCAAAACAACCGCCGCCACCAACAGCAACACTGGCGCTTCGTTGAACCAGCGGTACCAAATATGCGAATGGGTGGCTGCACCCGACTCGAAAAACCGCAGATGGCGTGCGCACAGATGGTGGTAACCCAGTGCCAGCACCACGGCCAACAATTTCCCTTGCATCCAATAGGTGGGCGGCATGCCGCCGATGCCATATCCCAACCACAAGACCAGCCCCAAAATCAATGCCGGCCACATCAACAAGGTCATGAACCGCAACAATTTGCGCGACATCAACAGCAACCGCTCGCGCTCCGCGACCGATTCAGGCGGCACCATGGCCAAGTTGACAAAAATTCGCGGCAAATAGAACAAGCCGGCAAACCAACTCGCCACAAACACAATATGAAAAGCTTTGACCCAGAGCATGGCTTGAGTTTAGTGCCAAGGCTTGAAACACCGAGACGAGGGACGCGACACGTTCTGGGTGTCACTGGGGTTTCACCCCAAAGGCGAACCCACGCGATGCGGCACAATTTCCGCCATGACGATTCCTACCCAATACCCCGCCACCCGCTTGCGTCGACTCAGACGCGATGACTTCACCCGCCGCCTCGTGCGCGAAAACAGCTTGGGTGTCAATGACCTGATCTACCCGGTGTTTGTGCTCGATGGCGAAAAAAAACGCGAAGCCGTCACCTCGATGCCCGGGGTCGAGCGACTCAGCCTCGATTTGCTGCTGCCGGTCGCCGAGAAATGCGTGAAGCTTGGCATTCCCGTCATGGCCTTGTTTCCCGTGATCGACCCAGCCCTCAAAACCCCTGACGGCCGCGAGGCGACCAACGCCCACGGCTTGGTACCCCGGGTGGTGAAAAGCCTCAAGCAACATTTCCCTGAGCTCGGCGTGATGACCGATGTGGCGCTGGATCCTTTCACCAGCCACGGCCAGGACGGGCTGCTCGACGACAGCGGCTACATACTGAACGACCCCACGGTGGAAGTGCTGGTGCACCAAGCCTTGACGCAAGCCGATGCGGGTGTCGACATCGTGGCGCCCAGCGACATGATGGACGGACGCATCGGCGCGATTCGCCAAGCCTTAGAAGCGCATGGCCATGTGCATACCCGCATCATGGCTTACAGCGCCAAATACGCCAGTTCGTTTTACGGCCCGTTTCGCGATGCCGTGGGTTCGGCCGCCAATCTGGGCAAAAGCGACAAAAAGGTCTACCAAATGGACGCGGGCAACTCCGATGAAGCCTTGCGCGAAGTGGCCATGGACATTGCCGAAGGGGCAGACATGGTGATGGTCAAACCCGGCATGCCGTATTTGGACATCGTGAGAAGGGTCAAAGACGAATTCAGCATGCCCACGTTTGTCTACCAAGTCTCGGGGGAATACGCCATGCTCAAAGCCGCAGCGCAAAACGGCTGGTTAGACCACGACGGCGTCATGATGGAAAGCCTGTTGGCTTTCAAGCGCGCCGGCGCCGACGGCATACTGACTTATTTTGCGATTCAGGCGGCGGAGAAATTGCGCCAGTCGTGAACCAAGCCGCTGGCTTCACAGACCAAAATGGTCGATGAAAAAACCCAAGGTGTGCTCTAGCGCCAGCTCGCAAGCAGCTGCGTCGTAACTGCCTCGGTGGTCGCAATTGAACCCATGGTCGGCGTCGTACACCTGCACTTGCACTTGGGGTTGCGCCGCACGAAAAGCTTCAACGGTATCCATGGGTATGAGTGGATCGCGGTTGCCAAAATGCGCCAGCACCGGGCACAACGGTTTGGCATCTCGCTCAGGCGGCAGGGTCATGCCCCCGCCGTAATAAGTGACTGCCGCTGTGACGCCGGATAAACGCGTGGCGGCGCGCCAGCTCAACAATCCACCCCAGCAATAACCCACCACCCCGACTTTGCCACGACTTGCCATGGATGCGTGCGTGATGGCCGCTTGCACTTCTGCCATGACCCCTGGGGCCGGCAACGCTTCGGCCTGATTTTTGAGTGCACGTCCAGAGGCCACATCTTTTTCGGTGTAGCCCAGGTTCACGTGTTTTTGAATGCGCGAAAACGTGGCCGGTGCAACCACCAAAAAACCTGCCAGCGCAAACCCATCGGCCACGGCACGAATATGCGCATTGACGCCAAAAATTTCTTGCAGCACCACGATAGATGCGCGAACTTCTCGTTTGGGTTGCGCCACATACGCTTCGCTGACCACACCATCGGCAGCGCGCAATTCGATCATGTGTCCCATCTCAGCCTCCTGTGTGTTGCATCAACTCGATTGCAATCGTTGCTCTAAAAAAGCCAACCGGTCTTGGCCCCAAAACAGTTCACCATTGAACACATAGGCAGGGGCGCCAAACACCCCAAGCGCCAAGGCTTGGTCGGTGTACTGCTCATAAGCTGTTTGCACTGGCGCCGTGGCGGCCTGCGCCAATCGCGATGCGTCCAAATGCTGTTCTTGCAGCAACTCGGCAAGCACGGCCGGGTCAGCGATGTTTCTCTCTTGCGCCCAGACCGCGCTCAGCACCGCGCCACACAAACGCATGGCGGCATCCACCCCGTCTTGTTGGTCGACGGCGATCAGCAAACGGGCTGCATCGTCTCCGGCGACAGGAAAAAACTTCGGATGAAGATTCAAGGGCATTTGCAAATGGTCAGCAAAACGGCGCAACTCCACCAAGCGATAAGCCTGTCTTTGTGCAGAACGCTGGCCAACAGGCAAACCTCCGGTGAGCGGGAATATTTTTCCCAAGTCCATGGGTTTGATTCGGACCGTGGCAGAGGCCTCGGTCGCCATGCGGACAAACCGGGCGTGGCCGAAATATGTCCATGGGCTTTGCGGAACGAAAAAGTAATCTATGGTCTTGGACATCGTGGCTTTCAATCGTGTTATCTTTTTGCACATCGCTTGGCTGTCAAAGCCAAGATGTCATCCTACTATTTCAGCCAACCCTGCCAACCATTGGAGCGCTTGTGAGCCCACCATCCCTTCCCCCTCTTGTGTTGATCACCGGTGGCAGTCGCGGCATCGGCGCGGCTTGCGCCTTGCTCGCTGCCCGCCAGGGTTGGGCCGTGGCGGTCAACTACACGCGAGACGCACAAGCGGCAGACGCCGTGGTGTCACAGATACAAGCCCACGGTGGCCAAGCACAGGCCTTTCAAGCCGATGTCGGCGTGGAAGCAGACATCATCCGGTTGTTCAACGAGGTCGATCAGGCCATGGGCCGCATCACAGGACTGGTCAACAACGCGGGCGTGGTCGATGTGGCCAGCCGCGTGGAAGACATGACCGTTGCGCGCCTGGAGCGCATGATGCGCATCAATGTGCTCGGCAGTTTTGCCTGCGCGGCACAAGCCGTGAAACGCATGAGCACCCGTCACGGCGGCCAAGGCGGCAGCATCGTCAACTTGAGCAGTGCAGCCGCCACGTTGGGAGCACCCCAGCAATACGTGGACTATGCCGCCAGCAAGGGGGCTATCGATACTTTCACCATGGGACTGGCCAAGGAAGTCGCCACCGAAGGTATCCGCGTCAATGGCGTGCGACCGGGACTGATCCTGACCGATATCCATGCCAGCGGTGGTCAACCCGATCGTGCCCACCAATTGGCCAACCAAGTGCCCATGCAACGGCCAGGCACCGCTGACGAAGTGGCGCAAGCGGTGGTTTGGTTGCTCAGCGATGCCGCTTCTTATGTGACCGCCAGCAT
>JALRAA010000076.1 GCA_023262645.1 Burkholderiaceae bacterium | reverse complement strand
GATGAACGCGATTCCCGCGCACGTGGCCGGTGTGGGCGAAATCATCATGGTAGTGCCCACGCCGGTGCGCGGCAGCGTCGCGACCGGCGGCGCGGCAGGCAGCGGCAAAACTGCCACGCAAGGCGAGCGCAATGAACTCGTGCTGGCCGCAGCCTATGTGGCCGGTGTCAGCCGCGCATTCACCATCGGCGGTGCACAAGCGGTGGCCGCCATGGCCTACGGCACAGTCACTGTGCCGCGTGTGGACAAAATCACCGGCCCGGGCAATGCGTATGTGGCTGCAGCCAAGCGACGCGTGTTCGGCTCGGTCGGCATCGACATGATTGCCGGGCCCTCCGAAATTTTGGTGCTGGCCGACGGCAGCACGCCGCCCGATTGGGTGGCCATGGATTTGTTCAGCCAGGCCGAGCACGATGAATTGGCGCAAAGCATCTTGCTGTGTCCACATGCCGACTATTTGGACGAGGTGCAAGCCGCCATGGACCGCTTGTTGCCGCAG
The DNA here is from genome assembly GCA_023262645.1 of Burkholderiaceae bacterium. Classification (GTDB taxonomy): domain Bacteria; phylum Pseudomonadota; class Gammaproteobacteria; order Burkholderiales; family Burkholderiaceae_C; genus Limnohabitans. The sequence goes on along the minus strand of JALRAA010000076.1, from coordinate 6,388 downwards.
ATGCCGCGCCGCGACATCATCGCCGCGTCATTGCATGGCAGAGGCGCGTTGATACAAACCCGCGACATGCAAGAGGCTTGCGCCATCAGCAACCGCATCGCCCCTGAGCATCTGGAAGTCAGCAGCAGCGAACCGCACCGTTGGGAGCCATTGCTGGTGCATGCAGGCGCTATTTTCATGGGGGCATTCACCAGCGAAAGTTTGGGCGACTATTGCGCCGGACCCAACCACGTGTTGCCCACCAGCGGCACCGCCAGGTTTTCTTCGCCATTGGGTGTGTACGATTTTCAAAAGCGCAGCAGCTTGATCGAAGTCTCGCCCCAAGGGGCACAGGCACTGGGCCAAATCGCTTCGGTACTTGCGCACGGTGAAGGATTACAGGCCCACGCCCGCGCCGCAGAAATGCGCTTGAAGTAATTGGTAATTGGGGTCAGACACCGATTAAAAAAGGCGACCGTCCCCGGCGCCAAAAGGGCGCGCCCTTAACACCAGGGCTATGAGCGAGGACGGTCTGAAAACAGTGTGTTTACCCATCGCACATACAAGATCGGCCCAAAGCTGACAAGCTTGAGCCACGCCAATTTCGGTGAAATATCTGGGGCTAATGGCTGACTTGCAGCACATGGCTCTTGATGCTGCCTTCATTGACATTCACCAATTGCCACAAGCGCTGGTGGTAGGCCGCTACGCTCGGGCGGTGTGCCACGGAAACCAAGGCACCGCCTTGGCGCATGACCATTTGCAACAACCGTTCGTAAATCACTTTTTCAGTGACCTCATCCAGCGCACTGGTGGCTTCGTCGGCAAACACCCAGCTGGGTTGTTTCAAAAACACCCGGGCCATGGCCAATCGTTGCGCTTCACCACCGGAGAGTTGCTGGTTCCATTGACCCGCGACATCCAATTGCGAACACAACTGCGGAAGCAACGCATGCTCAAGCGCTTGTTTCAATTGCTCATCGGTGTAGTCGCTCTCCGCATTGGGATAGCCCAGCGCGAGCCGCAAAGTCCCTTCAGGGAAATACGGTCGTTGCGGAATAAACACCGCATTCGAGGGCAGCACCACGGCTTGGGAAATCGGCAGCGGTTGGTGCTTGGTATCCCAACCGCGAACATAAGGCCAGATACCTGCCAACACACGAAGCAAGGTGGATTTGCCACTGCCAGAAGGACCGCGAATCAACACCGAGTCGCCGGGACGGACTTGCAGCACCACGTCATCGAGCAACACCGTGCGGTCTGGCAAGGTGATGGTCAAGGCCGAGGTTTTGAGTTCGGTGGCAGAGGGAGTGTCAGAGTCCAAGGGTTGCACCACCGCAAATGAAATCGCACGCAAGGTTTCCATTTGGGTAGAGAAAACGCTCAAACGGTGCGTGGTGGCAGACCATGCGGCCAAGGTGCTGTAGTTGCTGATGATCCAACTGAGGGCATCTTGCACCCGGCCAAACGCAGAAGAAATCTGCATCAGCTCTCCCAGTTGTATGGTGCCGGCAAAGTAGCGTGGTGCTGCCACCAATATCGGAAACACCACGGCAGCTTGCCCATACCCTGAGCTGAACCAAGTGAAACGTTTTTGAACCGACAGCAAATCTTTGAAATTTTTCACCACCTGCACAAAACGCTTTTGCAGCGATTGGTTTTCATACGCAGCGCCTCGGTCCATGGCAATCGCTTCGCTGTATTCGCGCACGCGAATCATGTGGTGACGGAAATCGGCTTCTAGGCGCTGTTGCGCAAAATTCAATGGCGCCATGCGTCGGCCCAAGAAATGGCCGATCACACTGCCGCCCACCGAATACAACAACGCCATCCAAACCATGAAGCCAGGTAAGGTGTATTCATAGCCGTTATAGACATAACTGAAACCCCCAGACATCATCCACAAAATACCGATAAAACTGCCCAGCGTGACCAGCGCGTCCAACAAGCCCATGCTGAGCCCGACCGTTTGCTCGGTGAACATCTTGATGTCTTCTTGGATACGTTGATCCGGGTTGTCAGCGCCGTTCAAGCCATCCCCCAAGCCGTGCGAATGGCGCAACTCGATTTGGTAAAAAATGTGGTGCGTGGTCCAACGGTTGAGAAAGTCACGCGTCATCCAGGCACGCCAGCGTATTTCTAACAATTGCGTGAGGTAAAAACGGTACACAGCCACCACAATGAACGCGCCGGCCAGCATGCAAAAAACCTTGAGTTGCTCCCAGAACACCACAGCATCGCGGTTTTGCAAGGCGTCATAAAACACCCGGTTCCAGTCGTTGAGCAATACCAACACATACACCAGTCCCAGATTCAGCGCCACGCAAGCCAGTAATAAAAAACGCGCCGACCAGCGTTCGTCAGAGCGGAAATACGGCAATGACAGCACCCAAACCTTGCCCAGGTGTATGCGTGTCTTGCGCCAAATTGAGCGTAAGGGATTAAAAATTCGCATAAAAATTCATTCTTTTGGCAAAAGCGTATTTTGCACCCCGCTGGCCACATGGCCTGAGGGCACATGGCGGGCCGCTGATTCGATGTGTCGGGTCTGGTCGTCGAAGAAGAAATCGGGTTCAAATTCGCGCAAAAACTCGCCTTTGGGCAGACCGCCCAAAAACATGGCTTCGTCCACTTGGATATTCCATTGCATCAAGGTTCGGATGGCGCGTTCATGGGCGGGTGCGCTGCGGGCAGTGACCAGCGCGGTACGTATGCGGATGGCCGGGGTGGCTTCATTTTGTAGCCGGTGCAGTGCCACCAACAAGGGCTTGAACGGGCCGTCAGACAAGGGTTGTGCCGCATGGTCTTTTTCATGCTGCTGAAACGCATTGAGACCTTGCGACTGAAACACTTGCTCGGCTTCATCGCTGAACAGCACCGCATCGCCGTCAAAAGCGATCCGCACTTCGTGCGGATGCGCCTCGGACGCGTGTGCCGAATGGGGGTAGACCTGGGCAGCAGGCACACCGGCATCGAGCGCGGCTCGCACATCGCTCAAGTGCGCGGATAAAAACAGGTTGGCATTCAGAGGCTTGAGATAACGCCAAGGGGGTTGACCGCGTGTGAAACTGCCGCGCTGAATATCCAGCCCGTAGTGTTGCGCAGAGCGAAACACCCGCATGCCGCTCACGGGGTCATTGCGCGACAAGATCACGACTTCTACTTTGGCGTCTGCGGGTCGGTTGAACGCCAGTAATTTTTTGACCAACGAAAAAGCCACGCCAGGGGGTGCGGGTTGCTCCAACCGCTGCAATTGCAAATCCATGTAGGCGCGGTCGTCGTTTTGTTCGAAGACTTGGTTTTCTTCTTCAAAATCGAACAAAGCCCGAGAGGAAATGGCCACCACCAATTTGCCGTCCAACGTACTTGCCATGGGTCACTTTCATCGCACAAACTGATTCAGTTGAATGATGGGCAACATGACCGCCAGCACGATCAACATCACCACTCCCCCCATGGTAACAATGAGCAACGGCTCGAGCACAGTCGCCCATTGCAAGGCGCGCCGCTGTACCTCGTCACCCAAATGGTCGGCAGCGTGTTGCAGCATTTGCGGCAATTGGCCGGTTTGTTCGCCCAAGCGGGCAAACATGGGCAGCAAACCTGGCAAGGTATTGTTTTGCGACAAGGCGGTGGCCAATGGTGCGCCTTCACGCACCAAGTCAATCGATTGCATGGCGTGTTGCCGCAATGCCGCGTTTGACAAAGTGTGTGCCGCGGTTTGCAGGGCTTTCAACATGGGCACACCGGCTCCGACCAGCAATGCCAAGGTACCCGCAAACCGCGCTGCGTTGTATCCCAAGCTCAAGCGACCTATCACGGGCAGGCGCAGCCATGCGGCGTCCATGCGCTGGCGAAAGGCCCCGTGCCGTCTGGCCAACTGCAACAAGCCGCCACCTATGAGCACAGCCAGCAAGACCCAAATCCAAAAGCGTTGTACCCCATGGCTCAGCGCCAACATGAACACCGTCAACCCGGGCAAATGCCGTTGCGTGTGCGTGAACACCTGAGCCACTTGCGGCACCACATAGGCCAGCAAAAAAATCACCATCAGCAAAGCCACGCCTGTCACGATCGCGGGATACAGCGACGCACTCCACAATTTCGCCCGCATCTGATGCTGCGCTTGCAAATCGTTGGCAAGTTGTTGCAGCACTTGCGCCAACCGCCCGCTTTGTTCGCCCGATGCAATCACCGCCACATAGCGTTCATTGAATTCCCGGGCATGCAACGCCATGGCCTGCGCCAAGGGAGCCCCGGCATTCACTTCAGCGCGCAGTTGTTCGATCAATTCACCTTGTATGGCGTTGTCCGCTTGTTCGCCCAATGCGTTGAGCGCCCGTTCCAACGGCAAACCTGCCGCTACCAAGCTGGCCAATTGCCGCGTCCAAATCACCAATGCGGTGTGGTTGAACACCCGCGGCTGCCACAACACCACATCGCCCGCCCACCGCTTGCGTGGCGCTTGTGCAGGCTCGATTTTCAAAGGGATCAATGCTTGTTGGCGCAAATCGTGACGGGCTGCTTTTTCGGAGCTTGCATCGAGCTTGCCGTGCTGCAAACGGCCCGCGTTGTCCAAAGCTTTGTAACGGTAGTTGGGCATGTTGTCAGTCTCGGGTCACACGCAACAACTCTTGCGCTGAAGTGATGCCTTGTTCCACCAAGCGTTGGCCATCGTCGCGCAGACTGCACATACCGCTTTGCATGGCGGCCTCGCGCAATGCCGCTTCGCCAGACGTGTTGTGAATCAACGCTCGCATGCGGCTGTCAGTGACCAGCAATTCAAAAATTCCGGTGCGTCCGTGGTAACCGGTGTGAGCGCATTGATCGCACGTGGCGCCTTGGCAGGAGACACACAGTTTGCGCACCAAGCGTTGCGCCAAAACCCCCAGCAACGATGCGCTGAGCAAAAACGGCTCAATACCCATGTCGGTGAGCCGCGTGACAGCGCTGACCGCATCGTTGGTGTGCAAGGTGGCCAGCACCAGATGACCGGTCAACGAAGCTTGCACAGCGATGTGTGCGGTCTCGTGGTCGCGGATTTCACCGATCATGATGATGTCGGGGTCTTGGCGCAAGATGGCGCGCAAAGCCTTGGCAAAGTCCAAACCGATTTTGTTGTTCACCTGGGTTTGCCCTATGCCAGCCAACTCGTATTCGATCGGGTCTTCCACTGTCATGATGTTGGCTTGTGCGGTGTCGAGCAATTGCAAAGCCGCATACAAGGTGGTGGTTTTGCCCGAACCGGTCGGCCCAGTGACCAGCAATATGCCGTGGGGTTGGCGCAGCAGTTGTTCAAAAGCCTGCAAGGTGTGGTCTGGCATGCCGACCCCGCGCAAGCTCAAGCGGTTGTCGCTTTTGTCGAGCAAGCGCAACACAGCGCGTTCGCCGTGAATGCCCGCCAAGGTAGAGACCCGCACATCAATCGCGCGTTGCCCAAGTCGCAATGAGATACGGCCGTCTTGCGGCAAGCGTTTTTCTGCGATGTCGAGATCGGCCATGATTTTCAAGCGCGAGATCAATGCAGCATGCAGACCGCGTTGCGGATGGATGATGTCACGCAGTCGACCGTCCACCCGAAACCGCACGCTGGAATGGCGTTCATAGACTTCAATGTGAATATCGCTGGCACCTTCACGCGCCGCTTGCGTCAGCAAGGCATTGATCATGCGAATGATGGGGGCGTCCGCAGAGGCTTCCAACAAATCTTCCACGGCGGGCAAGTCTTGCATCATGCGTGCCAAATCGGCTTCACCTTCGACCTCGCTCATCACCAACGCTGCGCTGGATTCGGCATCGGCATAACTGGCACTGATACGTTGTCGCAGTACTTCGGTGTCTTCTTGCACATAGCGCGCCACGTCATGGCAACGCAACACTTCACTCCATGCACTTGAACGGGTTTGGCCGCTGTGCCATAAGGTCAGACGCTGCCCGTCATCCTCTAACAGCAACAGATGGCGACGGGCGAATGCGTAGGGCAGGGGATGGCGCATGGTCAACGGTCTATCGGTGGCAAAACCCAATCGTTGGGTACGGGAAGCGTGGGGTTGGCAGCTTTGGCGGCATCGGTTTGCCATTGCTGCATGTCTTTGTAACGTCCGGTCGACAAAATCTCTGCGCTGGCATCGTCGCGCAACACCACTGGCCGCAAAAACACCATCAAATTGCTTTTGCTGCGTGAGCGGCTTTCGCTTTTGAACAAAGAGCCGATCAACGGCAAATCGCCCAAGCCGGGCACTTGTTGGCTGCTGTCTTCATAGGTGTCTGACAACAAACCACCGAGCACCACCACATCGCCGTCGGCAATCACGATGTTGGATTCGATCGAGCGCTTGTTGGTGATCAATCCATCGGTGGTTTTTTTGGAACTGTCGATACTGGAGACTTCTTGAAAGATAGTGAGCTT
>JALRAA010000075.1 GCA_023262645.1 Burkholderiaceae bacterium | reverse complement strand
GTGAATGCGCTGGAGAAGAAAATGTTTACAAAAATTTTGATTGCCAACCGGGGTGAAATCGCATGCCGAGTGATCGCCACCGCCAAGCGCATGGGTATCTCAACAGTTGCGGTGTATTCAGAAGCTGACCGCAATTCCCGCCATGTGGCTTTGGCTGATGAGTCGGTTCATATCGGGCCTGCATCGAGCCGTGAAAGTTATTTGGTAGCGGAAAAAATCATCGCTGCTGCCAAGCAAACCGGCGCGCAAGCGATACATCCTGGCTATGGTTTTCTGAGTGAAAACGAAGAATTTGCCCGCTTGTGCGAAGAGCAAGGTTTGGTTTTCATCGGGCCCAAGCACGAGGCCATTGCTGCTATGGGCGACAAAATCGCTTCGAAGAAATTGGCTGCCTTGGCGAAAGTCAACACGATTCCTGGCGTCAATGAAGCGATTGCATCGCCAGAAAAAGCGGTTGAAATCGCCAAAGGCATTGGATATCCCGTGATGATCAAGGCGTCCGCAGGTGGGGGTGGCAAAGGTTTGCGTGTGGCCTACAACGACAAAGAGGCTTTTGAGGGCTTTACCAGCTGCCGCAACGAAGCGCGCAACAGCTTTGGCGATGACCGCGTATTCATCGAAAAATTCGTTGAAGAGCCGCGCCATATAGAAATCCAACTTTTGGGCGATGCGCATGGCAATGTTGTTTTTCTCAATGAGCGTGAATGCTCTATTCAACGCCGCCACCAAAAAGTGATCGAGGAAGCACCATCGCCATTCATCAGCGATGAAACACGTGCAGCCATGGGGGCGCAAGCGGTTGCCTTGGCCAAAGCTGTGAAATACCAAAGCGCAGGTACGGTCGAATTTGTGGTGGGAAAAGACCAGAGTTTTTATTTTCTGGAAATGAACACCCGGTTACAGGTGGAGCACCCTGTCACCGAATGCATCACCGGTTTAGATTTGGTGGAATGGATGATTCGCGTGGCGGCAGGCGAAAAATTGCCATTCGCACAATCCGATATTCAGCGCAATGGTTGGTCTATCGAATGCCGTATCAACGCCGAAGACCCGTTCAGAAACTTCTTGCCCTCCACCGGTCGCTTGATCCGTTTTCAACCACCTGAGACCACCATGTTTCAGTCTGACACCAGCAAATTGCTGGGGGTTCGGGTAGACACAGGTGTGCAAGAAGGTGGCGAAATTTCGATGCACTACGACTCGATGATTGCCAAGTTGATCGTGCACGGCAGAGACCGCCAAGACGCCATTCAGAAAATGCGTGAAGCATTGAATGGGTTTGTGATTCGGGGCATCAGCTCCAACATTCCATTTCAAGCTGCGCTGTTGGCCCACCCCGATTTTGTCTCAGGCCATTTCAACACGGGCTTTATCGCAGAGCATTTTGGCAAAGGCTTTCATGCAGAAGATGTGCCTCACCCAGACCACGATTTTTTGGTGGCTTTGGCGGCTTTCGTCCGTCGCAAGTCGCGCGAGCGTGCAGCGAGTTTGAGTGGTCAATTGCCCGGGTATGACGTGAAAGTCGGACAGGCTTATGCAGTGATCACGTTGGACGCCAAAGGCGAGCACCAGTACCATGCGGTTGAGGTGGATGATGCAGGCGGTCGCGGTACAGCCGTTATCAAAGTCAACGACAAAAACTACGCCATTCACAGTAACTCACGTTTGAATGACATTGCCATTGCAGGCACGGTGAATGGGCAACCATTCACAGCGCAAGTGGAGCGCGGCTCAGCCAAAAATCCGCTTGTACTGCAAGTGCAGCACCACGGGCGTCGTATCGATGCTTTGGTGGTGTCTCCACGCATGGCCGAGTTGTACCGGCAAATGCCTTTCAAGGCACCGCCCGATCTCAGCCGCTTTGTGTTGTCGCCCATGCCCGGATTGCTGGTCGATGTCTCAGTGTCCGTCGGTCAAAAAGTACAGGCTGGCGAACGTGTGGCAGTGATCGAAGCAATGAAAATGGAGAATGTGCTGTTTGCCGCGCAAGATGGTGTGGTCAAAAGCGTCATGGCCAGCAAAGGTGAGTCGCTCACTGTCGATCAGGTCATCGTGGAGTTTGCATGAGCAGGCCATTCAAAGTATTGGGTATCCAGCAAATTGCGATCGGCGCATCCGACAAACACGCCTTGAGAAAGTTATGGGTCGATTTATTTGGGTTACCCATCACAGGCCATTTTTCTTCCGACAAAGAAAATGTCGATGAAGATATTTGTGCGATAGGAACAGGACCTTTCACTGTTGAAGTGGACTTGATGCAACCCCTGGATCCTGACAAAAAACCCGCTGTTCATACAACGCCTCTCAACCATGTGGGCTTGTGGATCGACGATCTGCCCCAGGCAGTGGATTGGTTGACCGCCCAAGGTTTGCGATTCACGCCGGGTGGTATTCGTAAAGGTGCGGCGGGTTTTGATATTTGTTTCATCCACCCTAAAGGCAACAGTGAATTTCCTTTGAGCGGAGAGGGTGTGTTGATTGAATTGGTACAAGCACCGCCAGAAGTGATCAAAGCCTTCTCTGCTTTGGCAGCGCAAGCACCAACAGAAATGCCGGGCATGATTTGAATGCCTGGCTGTGAGGCCGCATTCCTAAAGAGAGCTTATTGACCCCTTTGGGCTTTGGCTCGCGCCAGTGCAGCTTCTACACGGCTTTGTTTGTGTTCAGGGGCCACTGCGGGTTGTGACACGGCTTGATCGCTCAAGCGCAAATTTCTCTTCTCATAGCGCTCTTTCGCTTGGTCTGCCAGGGGCTGAGACCAAGCGTCCCATCCGCTCATGTCGCCGCTGACATTTTCCAAATGCATGCAATCCACAGGGCAAACCGGCAGGCAGAGTTCACAGCCGGTGCAATACTTTTCCAAAACCGTGTGCATGCGCTTGTGTGTGCCGATGATGGCGTCAACAGGGCAAGCCTCGATGCATAACGTGCAGCCAATGCACCAGTTTTCATCGATCCATACCAAACTGCGCGGGCCTTCTTGGCCAAATGCTGGGTTCAAAGAAACAGGGGCTTGCCCCGTGAGCTTTGACAACCGTTGTATGCCTTCTTCGCCGCCTGGGGGGCATTGGTTGATCGGGGCTTGTTGGTCTGCCATGGCATGGGCATAACTTGCACAGTCGGGAAAGCCACAGCGGGTGCACTGCGTTTGTGGCAATACCGCCAAAAGTTGCGCGGCCAGTGACACAGGATTTAAGCAGTGGCCTTGCGACGGCTACTGGCCATTTTGGATGTGGACTTGGCAGCCGACTTGGTAACCGCTATTTTTTTGGTTGTAGATTTCTTGGCGACCTTGTGGTGTGCTTTGATGAATGACAACACTTCAGGGTAGACCAAATCACGCCAACGGCGGCCACTGAAAATACCGTAGTGCCCGGCACCTTTGACTTCGTAGTGGTGCTTGTCACCGGCAGCAATGCCCGAGCAAAGCTTGAGCGCAGCTTTGGTTTGACCAGAGCCTGAGATATCGTCTAGCTCGCCTTCGATGGTCAACAAACCACAACCGCTGATGTCTTGCGGTCTGACGCGTTCTATGTCGCCTTCTTCTGAACGCACATCCCAAGTGCCGCGCACGAGCTTGAAGTCTTGAAACACGGTTGCAATGGTTTCTAAATAGTAATCCGCGTCCATGTCTAGCACAGCGTTGTATTCGTCGTAGAACTGCCTGTGCTGTTCGGCGCTGGCGTCGTCGCCCTTGATCAAGTCTTTGAAGTAGTCATAGTGGCTTTTCATGTGCCGGTCAGGGTTCATGGCGACAAACCCCGAGTGCTGCAAAAAGCCAGGATAAACGCGGCGGCCAGCGCCAGGGAAATTGGCTGGCACGCGGTAGATGACATTGTTTTCAAACCAGTCGTAGCTCTTGTTCATGGCCAAGTTATTCACCGCAGTCGGTGACTTGGTGGCGTCGATAGGGCCACCCATCATGGTCATGCTCAAGGGCAAAGTCTCGCCACGGCTGGCCATCAATGACACCGCAGCCAGCACGGGCACGGTGGGCTGGCAAACACTGATCACATGACAATGGCCTTGTGTGGCTTGGATATGGCGGATAAAAGATTGCACATAGTTGACATAGTCATCTAAGTGAAACTCACCTTCGCTCAGCGGTACCAAACGGGCATTCTTCCAATCGGTGATGTACACCTTGTGGTCTTTGAGCAATTGTTTGACTGTGTCGCGCAACAGCGTGGCGTAATGGCCGGACAGTGGAGCCACCACCAACACCGCAGGCATGTCGTGCAGACTGTGCAGTGTTTCTGCGTTGTCACTGAAACGCTTGAAGCGCAGCAAATCACAAAAGGGCTTGCTGATTTCAATGTGTTCTTGAACCGCGACGTCAGAGCCTTTGATGTGCACCGAATGGATACCAAACGCGGGCTTGACATAGTCTTTGCCCAGTCGGTACATCAGGTCATATGACGCAGAAATACGCTGAACCAAAGGAATTTGTGAAAGAGGGGAAACAGGGTTTGCAAGCATCTTGGACGATGCCAGCGCAAATTCTGCGAAAGGTTCCATCAGCGCCCGTTGGGCTTCATAGAATTGGTAAAGCATGGCTGTGACCTCACTATGTGTTTGTTGCAGTGCAATATAACAGCACAATGCCACGCCCGGCTGACAGGTTTTGCAATCTGTCAGTTATTTGTTTGTATCAGGCAGCAAAATGGGCTTTCTTGCAGGAGACATGTTGTGAGCCAAGCTGCATTTTTGAATCTCGCCCCCAGTATTGCGGAAAAGCCGTTACCCGTGGTGTTTTTGGGCCATGGCAGTCCCATGAACGCGATTGAGGACAACGAATTTCACCAAGGTTGGGTGGAACTCGGCGCACAGTTCGGCGCAGACAAGCGATGGCCAACACCTCGGTTGGTGCTGTGCGTGTCTGCCCATTGGTTGACCCGTGGTTGGCAAATCACTGCCAATCTGCAGCCGCCCACCATTCACGATTTCGGCGGCTTTCCCAAGGCTTTGTTTGAGCAGCAATACCCAGCGCCCGGTCACCCGGCAGCTGCGCGTGAAATCGCCGACTATTTGGGACACGGCGAACAGCCGATCGTGGTTTCGCAAAGCACCGACTGGGGCTTAGACCATGGATGTTGGTCAGTGCTCAAACCGATGTTTCCCAAAGCCGACATACCTGTATTGCAGCTGAGCATAGATAGCACTCGCTCGGCCACAGAACATTTCGCGGCTGGACAAAAAATGCGCGCATTGCGTCACCAAGGCGTGTTGTTGGTGGCCAGCGGAAATACCGTGCACAACTTGGGCGCGTTACAAATGCACATGGGCAACCATGAAGCTGTTGAATGGGCGAAAAGCTTTGATGCATGGACTGCGGACCGCATTAGCGCCCATGCCTTGGCTGACTTGGCTGACTTTGAACAACGTGGACAAGAGGCCAGACTGGCACATCCCAGCACAGAACATTTTTTACCTTTGTTGTATGCCGCAGGTGCGGCCAACGCGGATGACGCGGTGCATTACTTCAACACGGGGTTTCAGTTGGGTGCTATCGCCATGCGTTCGGTCGTTTGGGAGGGTGTGTGACAGACTTTCACTGGCAACCCAGTTGTTTAGCCAGATCGATCAGATTTTTCGCGGAATAGTCCACGGGGCCTGTGGCAACAGACTCACCAAGCCCTGGCCCGTGTTCATCAGGTCGGGCAATGAATGCTGTTTTCAAACCCGCGTGGGCAGCTGCTTTCAAATCGTCTGAATGCGCTGCGACCATCATGGTTTCGTGCGGTGCACAGCCCAGCGCTGCCGCCGAGGCTTGGTAAACCACAGGTTGTGGTTTGTAGTCTCGTGCAATTTCAGCACCGGTGATCGCATCCCAATGCCAGTGGTTGTGTCTGGCCAGGTGGACCATCAATGCAATATGCCCATTGGAGCAGGGCGCCAAAATAAATGATTGACGCAACAACGATAAACCCTCTTTCACGTCTTGCCATTGCTCTAAATGGTGCCAGCAGTGGTTGAGCTTTTCACGGGTAGATGCGTCAACATGTTGCCACCCGAGTTGTGAAAGAACGGTGTCTAAATTGTCTCGGTGAAGTTCATCGAGCTTGCAAAACCCGCGCTGGCCACTGCGGATTTTTTCCATCGCTGGCTGGTATTGCGCACGCCAGGCATCCGCAAATGCATCCCAATCGGTGGTCAAACCCAAAGGCGAGAGCAATGTTTTGGCGTCGTCTGCAATGCTGCTGCGCCAATCGACCAGGGTGCCGAAAACGTCAAAAACCAAAGCACGAATAGTCATGGCGGTGTTATTTCAAAACGGCTGCGATGGCCTTGCAAACATGGCCAATATTTTGGTTGTTCAAAGCTGCTACGCACATGCGTCCGGTGTCGGTTCCGTACACCCCAAATTCGGAGCGCAGTCTGACCATTTGATCTTTGGTCAAACCCGAGTAGCTGAACATGCCGATTTGGCGTGTGATGAAGCCCATGTCTTGCTGAATGCCAGCCTCTTTGAGGCCGTCCACCAGTTTTTGACGCATGGTTTTGATCCGCACCCGCATGTCAGCCAATTCTTTTTCCCACAACTGGCGCAATTCGGGGTTTTGCAAAACAGCGGCGACCACTGCACCACCGTGGGTGGGTGGGTTGGAGTAGTTGGTACGAATCACAATTTTGAGTTGTGACAACACCCTTGCAGCTTCGTCGGCGGATTCGCAAAGCACCGACAAAGCACCCACGCGCTCGCCGTACAAACTAAAGCTTTTGGAAAAAGAAGTCGCCACCAGAAAATTGAGGCCTGCGTTGACGAATTTGTGGATGACCGCACCGTCTTCTGTGATGCCATGGCCAAAACCCTGATAGGCCATGTCGAGAAAAGCTGTCAATTGTTTTTCTTTCACCACGTGGACCACTTTGTCCCAGTCTTCAGAGCTGATGTCAT
>JALRAA010000074.1 GCA_023262645.1 Burkholderiaceae bacterium | reverse complement strand
GGCCCCGGCCTGATGTTCTAACTTGTTGATATTAAACAGAAAAATGGCAAGTTGTCGGAGTCTTCACACGGCGGGGGTCGGGGGTTCGAAACCCTCACCACGCACCAATTTTGTGTTTACTTGTATTCCTCAATAACCCCCACCTGAGCGAACTGTCAGTTGTAAATAGTCAGTTTTATTTCAGGGTTATCACAAAGAACCTTTTTATCCAGCTTTTTGATAAAAGGCGCACATTTATTGACTGCTAAATTTTTAGTGGCGATTTGTATTTTTAATCTGATGGAATATTTGTGAAAAAAACTATCACTGCGATCTTATGGGTGACGCTTGGCTTTGCGATTTCTGCCCAAGCAAAAGATATTGTGGATACTGCTGTAGAAGCAGGCAGCTTCAAAACATTGGCAACTGCCCACAGTGCAGCTGGCCTGATTGACACACTCAAAGGCAAAGGACCTTTTATTGTTTTTGCTCCTACCGATGAAGCGTTCGCCAAAATTCCGAAAGCGGATTTAGAGGCTTTGCTCAAAGACAAATCCAAACTCACCGCAGTGCTCACCTATCACGTGGTGCCTGGCAAAGTCATGGCAGCTGATGTCAAAGCTGGTAAGGTTAAAACCGTTCAGGGATCTGAAATCACGGTGACCACAAAAGGTGGAGTCATGGTTGACAAAGCCAAGGTCATCAAGACCGGTGTTCAAGCCGATAACGAAGTTATTCATGTGTCCTGCGGTGTGTGGCGTTAACTACAGCTTAAACACCAAAGCCGTCACATCGTCACGACGGGCATAGGTACCTTGCCAACTTGTGAAACTGTTCATCAGTTCATTCATAATTTTTTGAGCAGAGCCACTTCTGTGTGTGGTCAATACTTGCGCCAATCTTCGGTAACCGAAAGAATTGGGCGAGCCATCCGGTTTGCCACCAATTTGGTCGGTCAGACCGTCTGTCACCAGGGCAAACACATCGCCTTTCTGATATGGAATGACTTTGGTTTGCGGGCCCTCAGCGGGGTTGAAAGTATCTTTGTAGCCAAGACTGATTCGTTTGGCCGCATGGCGGTGGAATTGGCCTGTTGAATCTATTTGAAATAAATCTATCTTTGCACCTGCAAATTCAATACGTTGTAATCTTCTGTCGATTTTCAATATGGCCGCATCACAACCGTCATCGCTTTCTGTATCCGCACGGTCTTGGTTCAAGCCGGTTCGCACAAAATGGTCCAGTGATTTCAATGCGGATGCAGGATCTTCCAAAGTGTCATTCGCATAGATACGTTCTAAAGAATTGCTGACCAAAAGAGACAACATGGCGCCAGGTACTCCATGGCCTGTGCAGTCGGCAACAGACAGAACGAAAGGGCCTTCATGCTGCGATGACGATATCCAGTAGAGGTCACCTCCAATGGTGTCGCGAGGTTCCCATACCGTTGCGAAAGATTCAAATCTTCCGTCGGTTCGTATGGCACGAGGAAGTTGGCCGCGTTGCAGTCGGCTGGCGTAATTCACTGAACTCACCACCAATTCGTGTTTGGCAGACAACTCTTGGGTTCGCTCGTGTACTTTGGCTTCCAAGAGGGTGTTTTGCTGCTCAATGAGTTCGGTTTGTCGACGTGCAGTCGCCGTCAATTCCGATTGCAACCAGCGAGCACGGCTGATCACGGCCAAAGCCATGATCAAGGCTTCCAAGCAGACGCCAAATGCTTGGTTGGTCCATGGATTTTTCAAGAAATAGCCCAACGCTTGATCGGGTAAGTATGCAAAAGGCGAGGGCAAACCAATGATACCGAACAGAAAACCCACACGAAAAATCAAATAAGGAACGACTGCGTAAGTGAAGAAGATGGCAAAACCAAACCCTGCTTTGTATCGGAGGTAACTGCATACAAACAGCATCAAGAGCATGAGGCCCACACTCACACTGTAGGTTCTGGAAAATCCATTGGCCGAAAAAGGGGTGTCTGCCGGGTAAAAAGCACCTACCAAAGTCAGGACGCCATAAAAAAGAGCAAACGCAATCCACAAATTAGAAACAGCTTGGACCTTAGGAAAATATTTTTTGATGCCGAGGTATTGTCTGGCAAAAAGCACATAGCTGATCGATTGACTGAAGGCCAGTCCAATTGAAATGATGTATGCGAGGTTTTCTGCGGTATCGAGATGAATATCTTCGATGTTGAAAAAAAATTCGAACAGCCTGTGACCATCAATGATGCTCAGCGAAGAGACCGAAAAAAACGCAATCGATATCCATAACGCATAGTAAAAAGCCACTTTGTCTTGGCTTTGTATGGCATTAAATAATGCAAATATGGTTAGCGCAAACAATATACCTAGCAACAGGCCTTCCATATACAAGCTGAATCTGCGGAATTCTGCAAACGATTGGTTGTCTGTGAAACTGATGGAAAAAGTTTTAGCCGGAAATATCGGTTGAAAATTCACCCGAGTCAGCACAGCCACTTCCTGATCTTTGGGTACCGTGAAGACAGGAAATTGACTGGCGAACTGGTTTAGAGATGTGTCCTGTGGACTGCGTGTGAGATATGGATTGTGAGTTCCTACAAAACCAACAGGCTTCAAGGTGACGATCTTTCCGTTGGCATAAATAATGTGTGCAGTCAGGTTTTTCCAGCCCGTGGGTTCAATGCGAAATACCCTGTCTGAGTTCAATCGATTCACCAGTTTTTGGTAAATCCAATAGGTGACGCTGGGCTTGAACGGGCTGACCTGTGCTGAGGGAACAAATCGATCTAACTGGCTGAGAGCTTGCTCTGCGCTGAGTTGGTTGGTCTTGTCCTCTAGCACCAACACGTGTTTGTCACTGAATTCAATGCCTGTCTTCTCAGTCACCTCGAATGCATTTTGAGCCAAGGCTGAAAATGACAGGGTCATCAGAAAAAGCAGGCCAAGAAAATATTTGTTGTTGTTCATGGTGGGGACTTCATGGGGGCATTTCCATACAGGTTTTATGGTTACTTGGCATATGCGTCAATGGGTGATTGCTATTGACAAATTCATAACACTATTGTTTTTGTATTTTCAAAGAATCAATCCGTTGGTACCAAGGAGATGAAGATGAACAGATTTTCAAGACAACTTTTGAAGATGGCGGTTCTTTTCTTGGTGACAACGCAGGGTGCATTGGCCGATCCATGCGAAACGTCAGACGCCAAAGAGGTGTTGCAAGCAGAGAAAACTAGGCTGTCGGCTCAAATGCAAAACAATTTGGACACCATGGCGCAATTGTTAGATGAGCAATTGGTATATGTGCGCAACAGTGGTGTGGTGGACAGCAAAAGCTCTTACATAGATTCGATGCGCAACGGCAATACCGTTTATGAGTTGATCGAGCACGCGAACGATTCCGTGCGGGTTTTTGGCTGCGTTGCCATACTGACTGGGTTAGGTAAATACGATGTGAAGATTGGGCAAAAGCCACTCAATTTGATACTGCGCTATCACAGCATCTGGCATAAACACGATGAACAGTGGAAGTTGGTCTCTTGGCAAGCGACCAAGGTGCCTTGACGTTTTTCAATGAAGATTGTCAGCAGAGGATTCAGCGCAAGGGTTTATTCGTTGAAAGCGCATCATCAAATATCGCCACCGCACGGGTCCACCCTGCAGAAGCACCACGTATTTTGTGTGGAAAGCAGCTGATATAAAAACCTGTCGCAGGCAAGGCTTCCAAATTGTGCAGTTTCTCAAGATGGCAATAACCAATATCGCGTCCTGCTTTGTGGCCTTCCCATATCAATGCAGCATTGCCTGTGGCCGCGTATTTTTGAGCGGTATGAACAAACGGCGCATCCCAACTCCAAGCATCAGTGCCGGTGAGTCGAACGCCTCGTTCTAACAAATACATGGTGGCCTCATATCCCATGCCGCAACCGGTGGCGACATAGTCTGGGTGGCCATAGCGTTTACCTGCAGCCGTGTTGACCACCACAATTTCTAGTGGCGATAAGTGGTGTCCAATGCGCTTTAATTCTTCTTCGACTTCGATGGCTGTTACCACGTGGCCGTTGGGTAGGTGGCGAAAATCTAACTTCACGCCCGGTTGAAAACACCACTCTAGGGGTACTTCGTCGATGGTGATCGCAGGTTTGCTTTCACCAGAGGCTTTGTCCATGGTGGAGTGGTAGTGGTAAGGGGCATCCAGATGGGTGCCGTTGTGTGTGCACAGCTTGACAAATTCAACAGCACATCCTTCACCGTCAGGTAAATCTTCCTTTTTCAACCCCGGAAAAAAGGGTTCGATTTGACCAACGGTGTTTTGGTGTGTCAGGTACTCAATTTGTGGTGCATATGCGGGAGGGTCACTGATGACATCGTTCTCGAGGAAGATAGATATATCTACAAATTTGCGTGGCATGTGATTTCTCCTTTGAACCCTGTTTGTCTCAGGCCACTTCAAATAGACCTGCGGCACCCATACCACCACCCACGCACATGGTGACCACGACATATTTGACGCCACGTCGCTTGCCCTCAATCAACGCATGCCCCACCAATCTGGAACCCGTCATGCCGTAGGGGTGTCCTACTGAAATACTGCCACCATTGACGTTGTAAATTTCCGGATCAATACCCAATTGATCACGACAGTACAAAGCTTGGCAAGCGAAGGCTTCATTGAGTTCCCACAGTCCTATGTCGCTGATTTTCAAACCGTGTTGCTTTAACAATTTGGGAACAGCGTAAATGGGTCCAATACCCATTTCTTCGGGTGCGCATCCAGCAACAGTCATGCCTCTATAAATGCCCAGCGCTTGCATGCCGCGTTTTTGGGCCAAGCTCGCTTCCATCACAACACAGGCACTGGCACCGTCGGAAAGCTGGCTGGCATTACCCGCTGTGATAACACCGCCTTCAATCACAGGCTTGAGTGATGTCAATCCCTCTAGCACTGTGTCAGGGCGGTTACTTTCATCTTTGCTAAGCACCACTTCCTTGTAACTGATAGCACCCGTGGCTTTGTCAGCGACAGCCATTTGGGTTGTGAAATGGACTATCTCTTGGTCAAAATAACCAGCTTGTTGGGCTTTTGCCGTTCTTAGTTGGGATTGCAAGGCATACAGGTCTTGGTCTTCGCGACTGATTTTGTATTTGCGAGCCACAAATTCAGCGGTTTGCAACATGGGCATGTAAACATGAGGAACACGCTTTTCGAGGGCAGTGTCCTTGCCAGCCATCGCACTTTCAAAATATGCTTTTTGTTCGGCAGTGATGTTTTCATGACCGCCAGCCACCACCACATTCATTCCATCCACCATCACTTGTTTGGCAGCGGTTGCAATCGCCATCAATCCGGACGCGCATTGCCGGTCCATGGTTTGACCCGAAGCCGTCACAGGCAAACCGGCTGCCAAAGCGGCATTGCGAGCCAAGTTCATGCTTGCGGTGCCAGAGGTCAACACGGTGCCCATGGCCACATCTTCAACTTCAGCGCCTTCTACGCTGGCTCGTTCGACTGCACGGGCAATCACATGACCCAGCATGCTGGGTGATTTGGTGTGGTTCAACGAACCCTTGAATGCGCGTCCAATACCGGTTCTGGCGGTTGAAACAATGACAGCTTCTCTCATGGTCTTCCTTTGTGTAACAGTGTTCGAATCAGTGGGAGCTGCCAAGGTAGGCAGCAATAACCGCAGGATCGTTTTGAACCTGCGAGGGTTGACCTTCGGAAATTTTTTGACCGAAATCAAGCACAACAATCTTGTCTGAAATATCCATCACCACGGGTATGTCGTGTTCAACAACCAAAAATGTGATGTTCATGCTGTGTCGCACGCGTTGAATCAATTCAGACATGTGGGATTTTTCTTTGCTGCTCATACCAGCCATGGGCTCATCTAACAAAATCAATTCGGACTTTTGCATCAGAGCACGACCAAATTCCACTTGCTTTTGCATGCCATACGACAACTCAGACGGTAGAAGGTTTTGGGTATCTTCCATCCCTAAGAAAGACAAAATTTCCAAAGCCGCATGGGTTGCCTTGCTGTTCTCTTGTCTGGCTTTTCGCGAATTGAAAATGCCTTGAAGCAAACCACTTGAGCCTTGCAAATAAGCGCCAGTCATTAAATTTTCTAAAACCGTCAGTCCGCCAAACAAGGCCAAATTCTGAAAGGTACGCGCAATGCCTTGCCGTGCAATATCGTAGGCCGCCATGCCCGTGATGTCTTTGCCTTTGAATGTCACAGCTCCTGATGTGGGCATGTACATGCCGGTGACGCAATTGAACAAGGTTGTTTTGCCTGCCCCATTGGGGCCGATCAGTGAGGTGATCTCACCTTGTTTCAGGTCGAACGAAACGCTATTGAGGGCATGAATACCTCCAAAGCGCATGACCAAATTGGAAATCGACAGCAATGCATCACTCATCGAGTGATCTCCGAATCCGCTTTGGCATCACCCAAATAGGCTGATTTCATTTCAGAGCTGTCGGACACTTCATTTGCGCTACCTGATAGCACCACTTGTCCGCGCTGAAGCAAATAGGCTGCATGGGCAAATTTCAGCGCCAACTTGGCGTTTTGCTCCACCACAAGCACAGAGGTACCCAATGTTTGGCATATGGTTTGCAGTTGTTGGTAAATCTCGGCCACGATCAACGGTGCCAATCCCAAAGAAAGTTCGTCAACCAATAGCAATTTGGGTTTGCCGATCATGGCGCGTCCCAACGCCAACATTTGTTGCTCTCCGCCTGACATCAAACCGGCAGGTTGATGGCGTCGCTCTAAAAGCCGTGGAAATAATTCATACACCAGCTCTAAACCGGATGACACCTCATGGCGCGGCAATATGGCTGCCCCTACACGCAAGTTTTCCTCTACGCTCAGGTGTTTGAAAACCAAACGACCTTCAGGTACCTGACCCATTCCAAGGCGAACCAGTTTGTGTGCGGGCAAATGGTGAACTGGTGAACCTGCGAAATGGACACGGCCTTGCGTGATCTGCCCATGGTGCAGAGCCAGCAACCCAGTGATGGCGCGAATCAGTGTGGTTTTTCCTGCACCATT
>JALRAA010000073.1 GCA_023262645.1 Burkholderiaceae bacterium | reverse complement strand
GAAATCGGCTTGCAACGCCGGGTCGGTCATGGCGTTCCCGCCGTATTTGATGACGATGGTTTTGCCATGGAACTGGCGGATATAGGGCAGCGCCCGCGCCAAGATCTGAGCCTGGTCGCGGTGTGATGGCGAAGTGTGTGCGTCTGAAGTGTTCATGGGTCAGCATCAAGGATGATTGGCATTGTGCACCAAGCCTGCAAAGGCCATGAAGCGCGTTCTAGTGCTGATTCCAGGAAGAGATAACCTGAATATTTTTAATAATATTTTTATCAGGCTTTATAAGCAATTAAATAATGATTTGAGGCATTTATAAATCGTCGATAATATCTTTTGAAATATATTTTTTATCAGGAGATAACCATGTCACGTTTAAGTCCGGTCGCCCAATTAGAAAAAATACGGGCCGCCAGAATCAAATTAGAAAAAGAAGAAAAGCGTTTGATGTCGCGCACGCATGACAAAGCGTTGTCGCAAATTGTGCAAATTGCACATGCCTCTGGCTTGACGGCCGAACAAATCACAGCCGCTTTGGGCGGCAAAAAAGGCAAAACCCGCGCCGCCAAATCGGCCTCGGCAAAAGCCCCCAAAGCCAGACGATCTACGGCTGGCCGCAAAGTCGCCCCCAAATACCGTGACCCTGCCAACCCCGCCCAAACCTGGACCGGTCGTGGCCGCACGCCTGCATGGGTCCAGGCCCTGCAAGCAGCCGGTCAGCTGGCCAGTGCGGAAATCAAATCCGCTTAAACGGTTTGGCCGCTGCGTCCTTGGGCGACAGCAGCGGCTGGGTTGTCAGCGCTTCCAAAGGCCAGTCGATGGCAATCTCCGGGTCATTCCACGCTATGGCGTCTTCATCGCTGGCCACCCAGTAATCGGTGGTTTTATAAATCACCTCGGCCAAATCACTCAACACCAAAAACCCATGGGCAAAGCCTGCGGGTATCCATAATTGTTGGTGGTTATGGCTGTCTAATACTTGCCCCGTCCATTGCCCATATTGCGGCGAATCGGGACGAATATCTACCGCGACATCAAATATTTTGCCTTTGGCCACCCGTACCAATTTGCCTTGGGGATATTGGCGTTGAAAATGCAAACCCCGCAACACCCCATGTTTGGATTGACTGTGGTTATCCTGAACAAATATCACATCGAGTCCGGTGGCCCGGTTAAATTCCCGCTGGTTAAAACTTTCAAAGAAAAACCCGCGTTCATCTGCAAATACCCGAGGCTGAAGCGATAAAACTGGCGTCAATGAAGTAGGGGTCACGGTATATGGCATTTGAATCAACCCAATAATCGCAATAAATATTGGCCATAACCGGTGTTTTTATAAGGTTGTGCCAGTTTTTCTAAATCGGCAGCGGAAATCCAGCCCTGAGAAAAAGCAATTTCCTCGGGGCATGCCACCATCAATCCTTGCCTTTTTTGCAATGTCGCTATGAAAGTGGCGGCTTCCATCAAGCCCTCGTGCGTACCGGCATCGAGCCAGGCATAACCACGGCCCATGGTTTCTACATGCAATTGCTGTTGCGCCAAATAACGGCTGTTCACGTCGGTGATTTCCAATTCACCGCGTGCAGATGGACGAATATCGGCAGCAATATCGCAAACCTGCGGGTCATAAAAATACAAACCGGTCACGGCGAAATTGGATTGGGGATGTTGGGGTTTTTCTTCAATATGCACTGCGCGTTGTTGCGCATCGAATGTCACGACCCCATAACGCTGGGGGTCGACCACATGGTAGGCAAAAACTGTGGCACCTTGCTGGCGTTGGTGCGATGCTTGCAACTGCTTGACCAAATCGTGGCCATAAAAAATATTGTCCCCCAGCACCAATGCGCTGTGGTGGTGGTTGACAAAATCCCGGCCAATCAAAAAAGCTTGTGCCAGTCCTTCTGGTTTTGGCTGTACGGCATACTGAATGTGCATGCCCCATTGCGACCCATCCCCCAGCAATTCTGTGAAACGTGGCGTGTCTTGCGGTGTTGAGATGACCAACACGTCGCGAATACCACTCAACATCAACGTGCTGAGCGGGTAATACACCAAGGGTTTGTCGTAGACCGGCATCAATTGCTTGCTGACCGCGAGCGTCAGCGGATACAGCCGGGTACCGGACCCCCCCGCGAGCAAAATGCCTTTTCTTTGAACAGCGGTCATGTCAAATCTTAAAGGTAGTGATTGAACGGGACATCAAATTTTGAGAGGGCGTTGCTGGCTGAGTTGTGCCACCACTTGATCAACCCCAGTTTGCCAATCGGGCCAATCGCATGGCAAACTGCGCGCCAACAAACGGCTGTCGAGCAAGCCATACGCCGGTCGTTGTGCAGGCAACGGGTATTGTGCAGTGGAGATGGGAAGCACCTGATCGGCAGTGGCCTTGAGCGGCCATCCGTGACTGGCAGCTTGCAACAAGACATGCTGGGCATAGCCATGCCATGTGGTTTGACCGCTGGGCGTGGCGTGAAACAAGCCGTTCAAGCCCTGGCGATCGGCCAACGGCATGGCAAGAAGCGCCAGTTCTGCCAACCATGCCGCAGCAGTTGGCACACCCGTCTGATCTGCGACCACCTTCAGTTGGTCTCGCTCGGTGGCCAATCGCAACATGGTTTTCAAAAAATTTTGACCATGGGCCGCCACCACCCAAGAACTGCGAAAAATCAGATGTCGTGCGCCGCTGGCTTGAACAGCTGCATCGCCGTCGCGTTTGCTCTGCCCATACACCGACAAAGGATCGGTGGCATCGGTTTCCAAATACGGACGGTTTGAACGGCCATTGAACACATAGTCGCTGGAGAAATGCATCAATGCCGCGCCGCTGGCCTTGGCGTATTCGGCGAGCATGGCCGGCAATTGGGCGTTGACCAAATGCGCTTGGTCGGGCTCGGTTTGTGCCTTGTCGACGGCGGTGTAGGCCGCGGCATTGAGAACCCAACGCGGCTTGAGTTGGGCCAAACGCAGTGGGAGTTCCGACAAATGGCGCAGGTCCAAATCAGCCCGGGTCCAAGCCACCACCGGGTAAGCGGCTTGTTCAAGTGCTTGCTTCAGCGCATGGCCGAGTTGGCCTGCTGCGCCGAGCAACAGCACCGGTTCAGCTGCCATAGTGCAAATCGACCCATTGGCGATAGGCGCCGCTGGTGACACCGCTGACCCAATCGGCATGGTCCAAATACCACTGCACCGTTTTGCGCAAACCGGTTTCAAAGGTTTCAACCGGTTGCCAGCCCAAGCTGTTGTGGATTTTCCCGGCGTCGATGGCGTAGCGTCTGTCATGCCCCGCGCGGTCTTTCACATACGCGATTTGCGACGCATACGACTGACCGTCTGCACGGGGTTGCAATTCATCCAACAAATGGCAAAGCGTTTTCACCACTTCAATGTTGGGCTTCTCGTTCCAGCCACCTATGTTGTAGGTTTCACCTGGGCTTCCCGCTTGCAACACCCGCTCAATCGCGCGGCAATGGTCCTCTACATACAACCAGTCTCGCACTTGCATGCCATCGCCATAGACCGGCAAGGGTTTGCCTGACAGCGCATGGTGAATCACCAAGGGAATGAGTTTTTCAGGGAAATGGTAGGGGCCATAGTTGTTGCTGCAATGGGTGGTGAGCACGGGCAACCCATAAGTGTGGTGCCAGGCACGCACCATGTGGTCGGAGGCGGCTTTGCTGGCTGCATAAGGGCTGTTGGGCGCATAGGGATGGGTTTCTGTGAAGGCAGGTGCATCGGGCGACAGACTGCCGTACACCTCGTCGGTGCTCACATGCAAAAAACGAAAATGCGATTGCTGGTCTGCGGGCAGTGCTGACCAATATGCGCGTACCGATTCGAGCAACTGGCAAGTGCCCACGACATTGGTTTGGATGAAATCCAGCGGCCCATGGATAGACCGATCAACATGCGACTCTGCCGCGAAATGCAATACCGCTCGTGGCTGGTGCTGCTGCAAGAGTTGTGTCACCAACGCAGTGTCGCCAATGTCACCTTGCACAAACACATGTCGCTTGTCTTGGGCCAAGGATTGCAAATTGCCCAGATTCCCGGCGTAGGTGAGTTTGTCTAAATTGACCAGTGGCTCTTCATGCGCAGACAACCAGTGGTGGACAAAATTACTGCCGATGAATCCCGCACCACCGGTCACCAGCAGGGTCATACAGGCATGCTTTCCTCAGTGATGCCCAACACGGTGGAGCGAACCATTTCACGCAGTATTTTTTTCTCGGGGAAACTCAGCGGACGGTCTAGGGCGCGGCGCACGCGCAACAGCATGTGGCGATCCACCTCTTGCGGAATACCATGGCTGCCGCGCAATTCGTCGCGCAAGTCTTCGCGCAAATCTTCAGGTTCGTCATCCCACCACTGGCTGACAACTTCTAACAATTTGGTGCGCACCACTTCAGGGTCTTGAGGCGCAGCCGCAGCGGCAGGAGCACGCGGTGCCGCTGTGAGTTCACGGGCAGCTTGGGGCAACAACAACACGCGCCGATCGGCTTGCGCGAGCAAGCGGCACCAAGCCGGGTCTTCGGTCACCAATTGGTCCATGTGACGCGCTGATTCGTCAGCCAAAACATACACACTCAAACCATGCAACTGCGCATCGTCGATGACAGCGGTCAAGCGGTCGTCATCGCTGGCCACCAGCAAATGTTCGCAGGCATGGTGTTGCGCCAAGCGCGCAATGTCTGAAGACATGGCTTGGAACACCACATCACCGGGTTCTCCGCCAGTGGCATCCAAATGGCGAACAATTTGGTCGTGGGGGAACTGGGTATCAGGGTTGTCGGTGTACCAATAAATTCTTTGGATATCTAAGCCCAGGCCTGCCCCTTTGAGCGCTTGTGCCAAAGAAGGAATCAATGCCATGCGGTTATAGGTTTCCGGTTCAGTCGCCGCATCGGTGGTTTGGCGCAGCAACCAGGCCATGTAATTGCTGTCGATCAATGCGATGCAACGACCCGTGCGTGCAGTTGCGTGTTCTTTGCGGTGGTGGGTAGGACGAGGCTCGTTCTTCATTGATGGTTACCTGTTGCTGAAATAGCTAATGGGAAAAAGTGACAGTGGGTGGTCCGTCGTGGGTTCGTTGCAGGCACCCGAAACTAATGACTAACCTGCAAATACGAATATTAGCTGATCTTGAAAACCGTTTGCGCCAACGGGGAAGCAGAGAGTTCATTGGCGTTTGCAGTAATGGGTTGTGCCGCGACTTGTTCGTCTGTACGGCCAAAACGCCGCACCCTTTGCTCGAACCAATGAATGGCTTTTGTCAGAGCAGCCGCATCAAAATCTGGCCAAAAGTCGTCGGTGAAATACAACTCGGTGTAAGCGGTTTGCCACAGCAAGAAATTGCTGATGCGAGATTCACCACCTGTTCTGATCAACAACTCAGGATCGGGTAAGTCGGCTGTGCTGAGATGGGCCGCCAAGCCGTTGGCGTCCAGGTCCTGCAAGTTTTTGTCCGGATGCGCCACTTGCCATGCACGCATGGCGTTCAACACATCCCATTGCCCGCCGTAATTGGCTGCAATCGTCAAATGCAAACGGTCGTTGTGCGCGGTTTCTTGTTCGGCTTGGTCAATGCGCGACTGAAGCAGCGGCGCGAACGCGCTGCGGTCACCGATCACCCGCAAACGTATGCCTGCGGCTTTCATTTCAGCCACTTCGTTTTCAAGGTATTGCAAAAACAAGCCCATCAACGCGCTGATTTCTTCTGGGGGTCGACGCCAGTTTTCTGAACTGAATGCAAACAAGGTCAAATAACTGACACCGGCTTGGGCGCAGGCTTTGACCATGTGGCGAACATTGGCAGCGCCTTTCACATGCCCGACGGTACGGGGCAACAAACGTTTTTTGGCCCAGCGTCCGTTGCCGTCCATGATGATGGCGATGTGTTGCAGCGATGGGGCCATGTCGGTCAGAGCGAAGCGGGCCGCAAATCTTGCATGTGCGTGGTGACGCGGTGCTGCTTGTTGAGCAAGTCGATCAACACCATGGCTCGGTGTTCGCCATCGGCTTGCTGAAAAATACCTTCGATGCCTTTGAGCGGACCGCTGACTATTTTGATGGTTTGACCCGGCTGAAACAAACGTTCGGGCGCGCGCTGCGGCACAGTTTGCAAGGCTTGTATCAACTCGTCCGCAACCACCGCAGGTCGGTTGCCAAAGCTGACCAAGCGGCTGACGCCCAAGGTCGAGCGAATCGGCGACCAATTGGTTAGCTCAGTGTCCAGCCGGATAAACAAATATCGGCTGAACATGGGCTCGGTCACATGGACCAGCTTGCCGCGCAATACTTTTTCAACAGTCAGCATGGGAAGCCATGCTTCAAACCCCTGCCGTTGCAGGTTGTCCAACGCACGTTCTTCTTGGCGAGGCTTTGAATGGATGGCGTACCAATGCATAGGCGTGGTTGAGGTAAAACCTCTGGTGGATTTCGTCCATTGTAAACCGCTTATTTTGACAAATTACCCAACCCGAGGAGCACCCGCATGGCCAGCAAACCGCCGGAATTTGACCCCCAGCAAATGAGTGAACACATGAAGCAATCTGCCCAGCAAATCTGGCAAGCCGGCCTCGGCGCATTTGCCAAGGCGCAGCAAGAAGGCAGCAAAGTGTTTGAGTCGCTGGTCAAAGAGGGCAGCAAATTGCAGGAGACCACATTGCAGGCCCAGGCCAAAGTGGCCGAAGCGGCGGCCAAAGCCAGCGCCATGGCTACCGACATGGGGCAACGCGCCAGCAGCCAATTTGATCGGCTAGAGGGTATTTTTGAGGAACGCGTGGCCAAGGCATTGCACCAATTGGGTTTGCCAGATGCGCAAGACATGGCGCAACTGCAAAACCGCGTGAGTGCACTCGAAGCCGAACTCAAAGCGCTCAAAGACAGCATGGGCCACACCGGACCCAAAGGCTGACGGGTGAAAAAACCGCCGCGCCGTACCGCCGAGCGCATTTTGTCCACGACCTTGGGTTTGTTCAACCGTTTTGGTGAGCCCAATGTCGCGACCACGTTGATTGCATCGGACATGGGCATCAGCCCGGGCAATCTGTTTTATCACTTTCCCAGCAAAGAGTT
>JALRAA010000072.1 GCA_023262645.1 Burkholderiaceae bacterium | reverse complement strand
TTACCAGTAACTGTAAAAACAAGGTTAGTCTGGACACCCCCGCCTACAAAATCCTGCCGCAACTCAAAGAGTCGCGGGTGTTGACTGGGTTTGACGCCGCTGGCCAACCCGTGACTCGCCCACCCAAGCGCGATGTCACATTGCGGCATTTGCTCACACACACATCGGGCCATTCTTACGACATTTGGAATCCCTCTATCGGGCAATACATGAAAGTCATGAACGTGCCCGGCATCATTTCTTGCCAAAACGCGGCATTGACCACGCCGCTGGTGTTTGATCCGGGTGAACGCTGGGAATACGGCACGGGTATTGATTTCGCAGGCAAGATGGTCGAGACCGTCACTGGCCAAAAGCTGGGTCAGTATTTGCACGACAACTTGCTCTCGCCGCTGGGCATGAACAGCAGTGCTTTCAAAATCAGCGGTGATATGCGTGCACGTTTGTCGCGCATGCATGCCCGCACGCCCGATGGTTTGGTGCCGATCGACTTTGAAATTCCCCAAGAGCCCGAGTTTGAAATGGGCGGCGGCGGCATGTATTCCACCGTGGGTGACTATTTAAAGTTTGTCCAGATGATCCTCAACGATGGCAAGGGCAATGGCAACCGCGTGTTCAAAAAATCCACCATCGAATTGATGACCAAAAATGCCATTGGCAAAACCCGTGTGACCATGCTCAAACCTGCGGGTGTGGGTTCGTCCAACGACGCAGAGTTTTTCCCGGGTCTGCCCAAGGCTTGGGGTTTGTCGTTCATGACCAACGAAGCCAAAGCCCCCACTGGCCGATCAGCCGGTAGCGTGGCCTGGGCGGGATTGGCCAACAGTTTTTACTGGATCGACCGCAAAAAAGGCGTGGGCGGTGTGCTCGCCACCCAAATCTTGCCGTTCGCCGATGTCAAAGCGTTGCCTTTGTTCTATGACTTCGAGACAGCGGTGTACAAATCTTTGGCATGAGTTTTCAAAGTAAACCACCAACGGGCCTGCGGGCCCGTTTTTTTTGAGCGTCTACACTTTGGGTTTATGGCAAAAAATTCCAAGGAGACCTCCATGCCTAAGGCGTACTTCATCAGCACCTACCATGAAATTCACAACCCAGACGCGCTGGCCGCCTATGCCAAGTTGGCGTTGCCTGCATTGACAGCTGCCGGGGCCACATTTTTGGCGCGTGGCATGCCCGCCAAAGTCAAAGAGGCCGGAAAAATGCAACGCACCGTGTTGATTGAATTTGAAAGTCTGCAAGCCGCATTGGATGCATACGACAGCCCTGCTTACAAAGAGGCCATGCGAGAACTTGGCGACAACGCCGTGGTGCGAGACATCCGCATCATCGAAGGGGTGTGAGCGATGACGCAACTGAGTCAACGTGCATTGGGTCTGGGCACTGAAAACGCATTCGTGGTCTTGGCCGAGGTCAACAAGCTGATCCGTGAAGGCCGCGACATCATTTCCTTTTGTATCGGGCAACCCGATTTCCCCACGCCACAGCACATACAGCAAGCGGGTATGCAAGCCATCACCGGCGGCAAACACGGTTACACGCCCTCTGCAGGCATTCCTGAATTGCGCCAAGCCGCTGCCGATTACTTTTCCCGCACGCGTGGCATTCAGGTGGATGCCGATGACGTGGTGGTCGGGGCGGGCGCCAAGCCATTCATTGGTTACACCATCCAATCGGTGACCGATTTTGGCGCCGGCGATGAAGTCATTTACCCGGTGCCGGGTTTTCCGATTTACGAATCGCAAATCAAAGCCAATGGCGCCGTGGGTGTGCCGATTTACTTGCGCGAAGACCGCAACTTCAGTTTTGACCCGCAAGAGTTGGCCGCCAAAATCACACCGCGCACCAAGTTGTTGATTTTGAATTCACCGCAAAACCCGACCGGTGGCATTTTGACGCGCGATGATTTGCAAGCCATTGCCGACCTATTGCGACAGCACCCTCAAATTTGGGTGTTTGCGGATGAAATTTACGGGCAGTTGGTCTATGACGGCGAGTTCCATTCCATTGCTGCCATGCCGGGTATGCAAGAGCGCACCATTTTGTCGGACGGTTGTTCCAAGACCTGGGCCATGACCGGTTGGCGCTTAGGCTTTTGCGCCAACAAAAAGCTCGCTCCTTATTTCACCAACTGGATCACCAACACCGAATCTTGCGCTTCGCACATCACGCAATGGGCAGGGGTGCAGGCTTTGAATGGACCGCAAGACGACGCTCGCCACATGCGCGATGTGTTTTTAAAGCGGCGCAATTTGATCGTGGGACTGCTCAATGCGTTGCCCGGCGTCACCTGTAAAACACCTGGCGGTGCGTTTTATGCATGGCCGAATGTGACCGAAGCCTGCCGCTTGACTGGTTGCGCCGATTCCGAGGTGTTTCGCAAACGCTTGTTGTTAGAGGCGGGTGTGGCGGTATTGGCCGATATCCATTTCGGTCCGCGTGTCGACGGCGACGGCCAACACATTCGTTTCAGTTATGCCGCCTCCGATGAAGCCATCCAAGCCGGGTTGAAGCGCATGGCGGATTTCATCGCCAACAACACCCTGTAAGCCACCGTGGGGTCAGCCAAACACCGGCAGCGTCTCGAACCGGCCATTGAGCAATGAGGTGCTGTCAGCCCCCATCCAATGCTGCATGACCGTGGCGTAAACCCGGCGGAAATCCACCGTGTGGGTGACATTGCCCTCGGCGTTCAATTGGCCCAAGTCAGGCGCTTGCCCGTAATGCCCGCCTTTGACCGGCTGGCCGATCAAGTACACATGGTTGGCTGTGCCGTGGTCGGTGCCGAGGCTGGTGTTTTCGGCGGGGCGACGGCCAAATTCGGAGTACACCATCAAGGTCACGTCCTTGTCTCGGCCAATGCGTTTCATGTCTTGCATGAAACCGGCCACGCCATCGGACACATAGGTCAACAGCCGTTGGTGCAATTCGGCTTGGTGCACATGCGTGTCAAAAGCGTTGTGCCGATAGGCCGTGTGGTAGATGCGCGTGGGCAATTGGGCGTGGATCATAGCGGCCACTTTGGGCAAATCCATCGACAAAATGCCGTAATCGACCGGTGTTTTGTAATCGTTCCAAGCTTGACGCACTTGCTGCGACGCTTGCCGTGCACTTTGCGCCACTTGCTCCAAAAACTGTGCTGACAAGTTGAGCGTGGCGCTTGCCGGGTCAGCGCCTTGGTCTAGCAGCGGGCGGCTTTGGTAAAGCCCTTTGCGGCCAAAGCGTTGCGGGTCATCGAACACCACCGGTACATGCCGTTCGGCTCGCACCGCCAGCGATTGGCGCTCGTCAATGTTCACCAAAAAATGGGGTGTGAGATCGGGGTCAATCGCATCGGCCAAACGCCCCAGCCAGCCATACGGTTCGCCACTGTTGGGCGCGCCGGTGTGCCAATAGGCCGCTGATGTGAAATGTGAATAGGAAGGGTTGTCATAACCACAGCCGTGCACCACTGCCATGTGTCCGTTTTTGAACAAACGCTCAAAGCCGGCCATGCCAGGGTTGAAACCATACATGTCGTCTATCTTGCGCAACTTGGACGGACGAATGCCCAGTTGTGGGCGCAAGCGGTAATAGTGATCGTTGCCATAGGGCACCAAGGTGTTGAGGCCGTCGTTGGCACCGGTGAGTTCGACCACCACCAATATGCGTTTGTCGTCGGAAGGACGACCCGCTGCATACAAGGGCAGGGCGGTACCCAAACCCATGGCACCCAGGGTTTGCAGCCAATGGCGGCGAGACATGTGCGAAGGGTTCATGGCTTATCCCAATTGGTAACTTGGCATGGACAAGATCACATGCAAGAGATTGCGCAACGCGTCTTCCATGTAACTGTCTGCGTGGGTCAAATCGTCGGTGCCCAAGTCTTGTGTCAGCAAGTCGATGAGTTGTTGTCTGGCGGTGGCCGATACGGGTACCGACAAAAAGCGTTGCAGCAAATGGTCGACAGCTTGCGCACTGGTGCGGCAGGCGGCTTGGCGCAGCATGCGCGATAAATCGAGTTGCGCAGTGTCGCGAGGAATGGGCTTGACTTTTTCAATCGCTTTGCGCCAAGCGTGGTAGCTGGCCAATCGGGTGTTGAAATCTTCATCGCGGTCAGACTGCATGGACTGCGACATGTCGCCCATGGTTTTACCCTCGGGCAAGGTGGCGGTGGTCACATCCATGCCTTGTGCCAATTTGTCGGCCACAGGCACGATTTGGTACAGCCCATTGGGTGTGCGGTCGGGCGCGACGAAATCGATCGGCGGAAACACCGTGTCGTAAATCACATTGGCGCGGGCGAGCAACAGGCCCGGGGTGATCCAACTGCGGCCATGGGCCCAACCGGCGACGTTGGGCGGGTAAAACAATTTTTGACCCAGCATGTCGGTTTGCTCGTTGAAGTCGGGGATGCCGGGTACCGAGCGCAATTCCATTTTTTTGTAGGTGGAAATCAGCAATTCCACCGGCGGCTTGATTCGCGTGGCCATCGAAGCGGGGCTGTAGAAGTCTTGCGACAGCAGCACGGTTTCCATGAAAGCAGCGATGTCGTATTGGCTGCTTCGCAGCAATTGCCCCAACGCTTGGTTCATAGTGGGCGACAGGTCTTCGCGCACAAAATAACGGTAGAGCTTGGCGGCGATGAAGTCGGCGGTCGCGGGTTGAGCCAACAAGATGTCGATCACTTGCACGCCGTCAAAACGGCCGGTTTGGCCGAGCACGGTTTTGGCGCTGTCGTCATGCAAGCCAGGGTTGACGACGAATTGGAGTTTGTCGTAGTTCCAACCTGTGAAAGCGCGGGCGGCTTCCTTGATATCGTTTTCGCTGTAATGCCCCACGCCCATGGTGAACAACTCCATGATTTCACGCGCGAAGTTTTCGTTGGGTGCGCCTTTGACATTCACGCCCGCATCCAAATAGGCCAGCATGGCCGGGTCTTTGGCAACCGCAATCAGCAAGTCGCGGAATTTGCCGTTGGCGTGTTTTCTCAAGGTGTTGTTTTGCGCGTAGAGCTTGCGGTAATCGCGCACTTTTTCTTCGCTGGTGGCGAAATGGCCGTGCCAAAACAAGGTCAACTTTTCTTGCAAAGGTCGGGGGGTGTTGAGCATGCGATTGGCCCACCAATAACCCAAGCGGTGGGTCTCTAAACGTGAGGCACGCAACCAATACAAATAGCGGTCAGCCACTT
This sequence comes from Burkholderiaceae bacterium, assembly GCA_023262645.1. Taxonomy (GTDB): domain Bacteria; phylum Pseudomonadota; class Gammaproteobacteria; order Burkholderiales; family Burkholderiaceae_C; genus Limnohabitans. Next base: position 1,917 of record JALRAA010000072.1, on the reverse strand, counting down.
GTTGTGCGCGACGGTTGCCCGTGGGTTTGACAGTCACGCCCAACGACTTGCCGGTGGCTTTGGCCAAATCGGTGGCGGCGGGGCGCGAACTGGCAAACGGTTCGAGGCCATCGTCATGGGCGCCTGAGTCGTCAAACGGTGTGAAACGGTCTGGCGTGCGTTGGTAACGCACCAATTGCTGCACCGCTTGTCGCGGGGTCATGCGTGCCAATGCCGAGATCTGTTGCGGTGTGCCACCGAAACCTGCGCGTTCGAGCAAATGGCGGGCCGTTTCGGTGTTCCACTGGGTGTTTGAAATCGGGGCCAGCAGGTCGATAGTGGCTGGTGTATCGGCGGCGATGGCAGGTGCCGCGCACAGCAGCGAACCGATCAGCCCAACCGAAACTGCCGTGCGGGAGAACAAGCTTGTTGAAGTCATGCCAAAAATCATAACGGTGGCATGTGACTCATTTCTCATGAAAATCGCTAGTTTCACGAGGGAAACGGGCACTTTGGCGTCATGTGTTATCCGGTTATTTACCAGAGCCCCTCACCCGCCAGACCACAGCACAAACCGCAGGGATAAGATGCGGTTCAAACCTGTCTTTGGCAAAACCACGATGACCTCCACCGCACAAGCCATAGTTTTCGAAGCCCCGCAGCAACTCTCCGTGAAAACGCTGGAGACCAAAGCCTTTGAACCAGGCGACATCGAGGTCGCAGTCACCTACAGCGGCATCAGCACCGACACCGAGCGTTTATTGTGGGACGGCAGCATGCCGCCTTTTCCGGGTTTGGGTTACCCGCTGGTGCCCGGTTACGAAACCGTGGGCGTGGTCAGCAAAGTGGATGAATCCGCCACGTTGCAACTGGGTGACCATGTGTTTGTGCCCGGCTCTTACACCTTCCAAGGTGTGCGCAATATTTTCGGAGGTGCGGGTTCGCGCTTGGTCGTGGCGCACGATCGCGCTGTGAAGGTGCAGGCGTCGCTGGGCCCCCAAGCAGTGTTGCTAGCGTTGGCAGCGACCTGTTACCACGCGATTGCATTGGGGGGAGAGAAGCAACCGATGGTGTTGCCAGAATTGATCGTCGGCCACGGGGTCATGGGCCGGTTGTTGGCACGCATCACGCTGGCTATGGGCGGGCCCGCGCCCACGGTGTGGGAAACCCAAGCCCAGCGACAAACCGGTGCCGAGGGCTACAGCGTTATCCACCCGAACGATGACAGCCGCAAAGATTACAAAACTATTTACGACGTCAGCGGCGACAGCAGTTTGCTCAACAGCTTGATCATGCGACTCGCCCCCGGTGGTGAAGTGGTGCTGGCGGGTTTTTACAAACAAGATTTGGGTTTTGCGTTCGCCCCGGCGTTCATGCGTGAGGCGCAGATTCGGGTGGCCGCGCAATGGAAAAAACACGATTTGCAAGCGGTCACCCAGCTGGTAGAGAGCCAGCGTTTGTCACTAGAGCACATGATCACGCATACGTATAAACTGGGTCAGGCTGAAGCAGCCTACCAAGTGGCGTTCTCCGATCCCTTGTGCCTGAAGATGATGCTGGACTGGTCATCCTAAACAACAGAAAGCAAACAACCATGGTTCAAACATTTGAAGAATTCACCGCCCGTTCGGTCGAAGAAGGTTTCGATGAAGTGTTGGTGCGCGAATGGCAGCCACATATGGTGGTGGAGACGCACACCCATCCGTTCGATGTCAGTGCGGTGGTCGAGCGCGGCGAATTGGTGCTGACGGTGGGCGACAAGGCGATCACACTCAAGGCGGGTGACCCGTTTCGTTTGGGCCGCGACATTCCCCATGTCGAGCATTACGGCCCCGAGGGTGCCACCGTGTGGGTGGCCAGGGCCAATTGATGGACGAGTCCACCCCCTCCAAACCCAGCTTTGAAGACCGTTCGCTCAAATTCATCGGTCGCCACAAC
>JALRAA010000071.1 GCA_023262645.1 Burkholderiaceae bacterium | reverse complement strand
ATCGTCACCGGCATGGGCACGCAGTGCATCATGACGGGCTAGCAAATTGCGTGACAGCAGTTGCGGGTCAAACCGTTCGTCCAGCATGTCCGGGTCGGCAAGCTCATCGATCACGCCTGGATGCTTCATCAAATACGTGGTGGTCCAGCGACCCGCATCCAGCAACTTGAGCAATTGGGCATGGATGGGCGGGCGCTCCAGCAACAACGCCAAGTAGGTTTCGCGTCGCAGCAACGGCTCCATCCAGTCGCACCAACGCAACGCCGAGGCTTCGCTGACCCGCCCTTCACTCAACCAGCCTTGGGTGCGCTGCACCAATTGAAACAGTCGCTGGCGTGCATCTTCGCGCAGCGCCCGGATGCGCGGCGAGTCGGACCACGTGGCCACGCGCTGGCGCAGCGCAGGGCTCAACTGTTCCAGCAAACTGTCGAAGTCTGACGGGTTCGTTGCCGTGGTTGCATGGGAAGGTGCTGATCCTTCAGGCCGCAATAAGCGTTCAAACTCTTGGGCCACTTTGTCGCGCCACATCTGCAACGCCGACAACAAAGCCTGTCGGTCTGGCAGCTGCATACTTTGGGCGATCCAAAGCAAATCGTTTTCGTCGGTAGGCAACACATGGGTTTGTCGGTCGTCCAGGTATTGCACCCGGTGTTCAACGCGCCGTAAAAAATCGTAGGCCTGTGCCAGCGATTCAGCGGTATCGGCGGGCATCAAGCGCGCTTGCACCAAGGCCGGGAGTGCTTCCAACGTTGGTCGCATGCGCAATTCAGGAAATTGACCGCCGCGCACCACTTGCAACATTTGCACCGTGAACTCGATTTCACGGATACCACCGCGCCCGAGTTTCACATCGTTCTCGCGCTCGGGCCGGCCCACACTTTGGCGTTGCGCATGGGCGCGAATTTGCCGGTGCAAATCGCGCAAAGCATCGATCACGTTGTAGTCCAGGTAGCGGCGAAACACAAACGGTGTGACGATGTCGCGCAAGGCAGGTACTTGGTCCATGCAAGCGGCAGGCGCCACCACGCGCGCTTTGAGCCACGCCAACCGTTCCCATTCGCGGCCCTGCACTTGAAAATAAGTCTCCAATGCCGCGAGCGACACCACACTGGCGCCGGATTCACCGTTCGGGCGCAACGCCAAATCCATGCGAAACACTTGGCCGTGCTCGGTGGTGTCACCCAACAATTGGTACAGCTGCTTGACGACCTTGTCAAAAAACACATGGTTGTCTGTGCGCACACAGTCGCCCTCGTCTGCCTGTGTTTCACCGTCTTCGTCGTACACATAGACCAGGTCGATGTCGCTGGAGACATTCAACTCTGCCGCCCCCAATTTGCCCATGCCCACCACCCAGAGTTGCGCGACGGAGCCATCGCTTCGGCGTGGCCAACCGTGGCGCCGCGCAACCCGTGTCAGGGCCTCTTGCAGCGCAATGTCCAGGGTGAATTCGGCCAAGCGGGTCATGGCATGGGTCACGGCTGCCAAGGGTGCGTGCGCTTCACAATCTTGCACCACCAACCGTTCCAAGCACAGTTGGCGCAACACCCGCAATGCATCAGCCACCTCTGGAAAGTGGGTTTGCAATGCTGTGAAGCAAGCTTTCATACCACTTGCGGTGGGGTTGCCGGGCGGAAGAAGATGCAATAGCCCGCTGTAGCGTCGCCTCAGCCTTTGCACCAGCCTCGAACCAGAGGCGCCAGAATAAGCGGGGCTATTTGTCATGTGGTTGGCCGCGCAGGATCCCTGGCGGTGATAATTTCGCCGTGACTCTATTACAAACTCGGTAAAAATTTTGCATGTCTGAATCCAACCTGCCTTCTGCTGCCTCGGGTGTTGCCTGGCGTTGGTATGTCAGGTTGACCCGTTGGATATGGTGGTTGGTGGTGGGGTTTTGGTCTCTCATGCTGTTCACCACCGCAGCCTTGCATTGGTGGATTGTGCCGCGAATCCTCGATTGGCAGCCTCAAATCGAAGCCATGGCGTCCAAGGCCTGGGGCGTGCAACTGAGCATTGGGCAATTAGACGCAGAGTCTGATGGATGGGTGCCCACCTTTGTATTGTCTGATGTGATTTTGCGCAACCAACAACAGCAAGAGGTTTTGCGTTTGCCCCAGGTACGTGTCAGTTTGTCACCCGCTTCCTTGCTGGGATTGACGTTAGACCGTATTGAATTGAAAGCACCAGATTTGGAAGTCAGGCGCGATTCGCAAGGCCGCTTTTTGGTGGCGGGCATGCTTTCAGATGACAACGATTCTTCCGACATGATCGATTGGTTGCTGCGGCAACCGCATATTTCCATACAACAGGGCAGGTTGCGTTGGGTGGACGAATTTCTTCACCAACCCGAGGTGGATTTGACCGATGTGAATCTGCATTGGCAAAACGGTTTGCGCAGCCACCAATGGCAATTCACCGCCACGCCGCCTGCTGAATGGGGGCAGCCGTTTCAAATACAGGGGCAATTCAGCCAGTCGCTGTTCAATAACCGGCCCAGCGATGTGTCGACATGGAAAGGGCGTTTCTATGCCCAGATGCCTGCGGTCGACGTCAGCCGACTGTCGGTTTACCTCCAGTCAGCCGCCAATGTCGATCTGCAAGCGGGCACAGGCTGGTTGCGTGGCTGGGTCGACATAGACCAAGGTGTGTGGAACAACCAAACCGTGGATCTGTCGTTGAGCCATGTGAAGCTTCAGTGGGAAAAACAAAAAGACGCGCTGGAGTTTGAATCCATCGCTGGACGTTTGCGGTTGCAATCCTGGATGGGTGGTTTGGGTCATGAAATGTTGACCGAACAGCTCAGTGTCAAGCCTGCCAAAGGTGAGGCTTGGTCAAGCGGCAAAACCCGATTCGCTTGGCGAAACCCGCACCGTGACGATGAGCCCTGGGCGGCGACAGGCGAATTGCACGTGGAAGATTTGCCGATCGATGTCTTGGCACGCGTTGCTGGACAACTTCCGATGGATGCCAGCATGCATGCGTTTTTGAATCAACTCAAACCCAGCGGGGAATTGCAGGCCTTGGATCTGCAATGGTTCGATGCGGGTTCGCCGGGGTTTCATTTCAAAGCCCGTGGTCGATTGAACCGCTTGCAGTCCGAGGGCAGCCCTTCTCATCCAACGCACAAAGGCGATGAAAATTGGTGGCCAGGCGTGAAAAACGCGAGCGTCAATTTTGAATTCAACGAACTGTCAGGCAATGCACAAGTGGAGTTGCAAGACGGCCAAATCACGTTGGTGGATTGGTTAGAAGAACCCACCTTGCCGGTGAAGCAGTTCAGCTCAGCAGTGAGCTGGGGCAAAAAGCAAGACCGTTGGTTTGTCAAACTGCAAAACGCCAAGCTCAGCAATGCCGATGGCCAGGTCAGCTTCGATTTGCTTTGGGAAGACGGGGATGCCAAATTGCCCTCAGGGCGATTGGATTTACAAGTGCAATTTCAGCGGATGTTGGCGTCGAGGTTGCACAGGTATTTGCCGTTAGACATGGATGTCGCGTCCCGTCGCTACATTCACGACGCGCTCATCACCGGTTGGTTTGACAACGCCACGTTGCAACTGCAAGGCCCACTCGACCATTTTCCGTTCGACAAAACCCAAGACGGTGTGTTCAGTGTTCGCGCCCCATTTTTGCAACTGGGTTTTCAATACTCACCACCCACAAACTCAACGGGCAGCAGCAAGCCTGCGCCCAGCAACTGGCCGGCGGTGCAACAAGCCAACGGCGAGTTGACCGTCAACAAAAACCAGTTGCATGTGAAAGCCAACAGTGCTCGCATAGGCCCCATGGCGACGATGCAAATCACACAACTGGAGGTGCATATCCCCGACTTGAACGACATCGTCGCGGATGTCAACACCCAACTCAAAGGCAGCCTCAGCGATGCGTTGCTCACCATCAATGCTTCGCCTTTGGCAGATTCTGTGGGCAAGTGGTTCAACGCTTCTGGGGTGAATGGGCAGGCTGACCACCAATTCCGCTTGACCATACCCGCAAATGACACGGACAACACCAAAGTGCAGGGTTCTGTGAATTTGCAGGGCAACGACATCCAACTCAAAGCGGATGTTCCCAAATTGCTCAAAGCCAAAGGCATGATTTATTACACCCAATCAGGCATGACAATCAACAATGTCCGCTTGAATTTTTTGGGTGGCGATGCCAAGATGGACGGTGCGTTGCGCTTCAATGAAAACATCGCCGACGGTGCGGCCCGTGTGAATGTGCAGGGAAACATTTCATCCGACGCCATCAAACAGGCGCCAGAATTTGCCAACTTGGCGGCGTTGACCAGTCGCTTGAATGGCAACACCAATTACTCGGCAACATTGAGTTTGCGCCAAGGCATTCCTGAGTTGACGGTGCTGAGCAATTTACAAGGCATGGCCCTGGACTTGCCCGAGCCATTGGGCAAGTCGGCGTCGGTCAATTTGCCTTTGCGTTTTGAAAGCAATGTGTTGCGTGCGGGCGCGGGTCGCAACAGCGGCTTGCAAGACCAGTTGCAATTGAGTTTGGGCAATTTGTTGTCGGTTCGCTATGTGCGCGATATCAGTGCCAGTGTTCCGACGGTGTTGCGCGGCCAAATTCAATGGGGCAACTCATCGGCGTGGAAAGAGCCCACCGACAACAGTGTGGTGTTTCAAGCCAAGCAAAACTCCTTGAACATGGACGAATGGCAGCCGGTGCTCAACAGTTGGATGGACGACGATGCCATGGCCAAATCCAGCAGCGCATCCCGCAGCACCATGGCCTCATATATGCCCACCAAAATCGAGGTACAAGCACAGGAGTTGATTTGGTCGGGACGCGCGTACAACCAATTCCAAGCCAGCGCAGAAAAACAGCCCAAGCAATGGCGCATTCAAGCGCGCGCCAACGAGTTCCAAGGCACGGCAGATTACCGCGCTGCGCAAGACGGTGCCAGCGCCAGAGTCAACGCACATTTGACCTACTTGTCTATTCCCCCTTCGTTGATTGAAGAGGTCGAAACGGTCATGTCCGAATCGCCCAAAGACATGCCCGCGCTCGACATCGTCATCGACAATTTGGAATTGCGAGGCATTTCGCTGGGGCGCGCAGACATTGAAGGTTTTGCCAGAACCAATACCAGCGGAACGCGTGAATGGGTGTTGAACAAGCTCAATCTGACCTTGCCAGAGGCCAGTTTCCAAAGCAAGGGCCAGTGGGGAGGCGCGGCCAAAACGGCGGCCAAGCGCTCACAACTGGAGTTCAGTTTGCAAATCCAAGATTCTGGTGAATTGCTGGACAGGCTGGGATACAAAGGCGCCATGCGCAATGGCAAAGGCCGCATGGTCGGCCAAGTGGGGTGGCAAGGTTCGCCCTTTTCGCCTGATTACAACTCCATGACGGGCCAATTCAATGTTTCCTTGGAAAGAGGACAGTTTTTGAAATCAGAACCCGGTGTTGCCCGATTGCTGGGCGTGTTGACCTTGCAATCATTGCCCCGTCGTTTGATGCTCGATTTCAGTGACGTGTTCAGCGAAGGTTTTTTGTTTGATTTTGTGCGTGGCGATATCTCCATTCAGCAAGGCATTGCCAGTACCAACAATTTGCAAATGAAGGGTGTGAGCGCTGCCGTGTTGATGGAGGGGCGCGCCGATTTGAAAAACGAAACCCAAGACCTCAAGGTCGTGATCGTGCCTGAAATCAATGCGGGCACCGCCTCGCTGGTCTACAGTGCGATCAACCCGTTGGTGGGGTTGACCACGTTTTTGGCCCAGTATGTGTTGCGCAAACCGTTGATGAAATCCAATACCCAAGAATTGCATGTGCAAGGCACATGGAAAGACCCGAAGGTCACCAAAAAAGACGGTACGACAGACGCCAAACCCAATACGCCAGCCAAGCCTGCCGAGGCCAAACCATGAAAGCCGCTTTGTTGCAAATGGTGTCAACAGCCAATGTGCCAGACAACTTGAATACGGTCGCACATTTGATGACTGAGGCCGCAAACCAACAAGCAGAATTGGCGGTGTTGCCCGAGTATTTTTGCTTGATGGGACACCAAGACACCGACAAGTTGCAGATTGCAGAGCCGTTGGGTGATGGCCCGATACAAAGCCGCTTGTCAGCGCTTGCTGCTCAACACGGTATGTGGTTGGTTGCGGGCAGCATGCCGTTGGCTGTGGCAGGGGACCGTCAGCATGTCACCAACAGTTGTTTGGTATTTGACCCCACAGGTGCTTGCGTGGCCCGCTACGACAAGATCCATTTGTTTTATTTCGACAATGGCAAAGAACGTTATGACGAAGCGCGTGTGCAACGCGCCGGCGACACGCCTGTGTGCTTTGATATGCCTTCGCGCGATGGCCACACATGGCGCATTGGTTTGAGCATTTGTTTCGATGTGCGTTTTCCTGCGCTCTATCAGCAATTGGCTGGCATGGGCGCGCACCTGGTGCTGGTACCCAGTGCGTTCACCCACACCACCGGTCAATCGCATTGGGAGCTGTTGGTGCGCGCGCGCGCCTTGGACAATTTGGTGTGGTTGGGTGCCGCAGCACAAGCCGGGGAACACGACAACGGCCGGCGCACCTGGGGTCACTCGATGTGGGTAGATCCTTGGGGGCAAGTGGTGGCGTGTCAACCACAACAAGCCGCTTGCGTGGTGGCTGATCTCAGCATGCAGACATTGCGCGACCGCAGAATGCAAATGCCTGCACTGAACGCTGTTTCCGTGTGAATCATTCCTGGTCTTCGCGCTCACCTTTGCGACGGCCGGCGAACATGGTCCACCAAACGATCAACACCAACAACAGTCCAGCGCCTAGGGCTTCGAGCAAAATCAGCAACATGTGTGTGTATCCAAGTTCAGTGGCGACTGTAATCTCTGCGCATAAACCCATGGCGCGTTTGTGGCGATCGCTGGCCGCTTGGAGCCTGCCGTTGTTGCTGGTTGCCTGTGCCAGCAAAGTGCCCTTGCCTGCCCCAGGGACAGCGCCTGTCACCATACCCAAAGGCGAATCGCCGGTGGCGCTCAGCATACCCACGGTGCCCGCGATCACTGTGCCAATACCGCCCAACACTGCGCCTGCCTCAGAAAAACGCAGCCGTCTGGTGGCCGTGGATTGGAACGATTTGCCAGGTTGG
>JALRAA010000070.1 GCA_023262645.1 Burkholderiaceae bacterium | reverse complement strand
TGACGCTCAAGATCAGCCACCAACCATTTCGCTTCCCGCACACCTGCCGCATCTTCTGCAACCAAGGCCAACAAGTTTTTTGCAGCTTCGCGCGCTTTTGCCATGTCTCTTTGTTTGGCATAGGCCATGGCGGCGGCGTATGTCGAAGAGGCTTGCCGCTGCAGATTTTTTTCTTTGCCCAAATCGGCTTCGTAAGTCTTGGTCAAATTCTCCAAGTCTTCGACACGTGTGCTCATCAACGCTTTGGCGCGGCCCGACATCAGCAAATGCTCGACGGTTCCCGGGTTGCTTTGGGTGCTGGTGGCATTGGCGCCGATGCGCGCTTGCATGTCGCCGATGCGCTCGGTGGTCAACGGGTGACTGCGCAAATAAGGAAAACCACCGCTGTCGTTCAACCGCGATGCAAGCGCCAGTTTTGAAACATGCTGACCACTCCTTGGGCTTCAAAGCCCGCATGGGTGCTGACAGCAAAACCTAAGCGGTCGGCTTCTCTTTCCATGTCTCTGGAGAAATTCAACTGGCCTTGTGCAACGCCGGCGGTTCCGCCCATGATCAACGCATTCGCCGCATCAGGGCTCCTGCTGGCTGCCAACACACCCAAGACAAAACTGCCAATCAACCAGGGCGTTTGCTTGGCTTGGCTGTCTTGCATGCGTGCGATGTGTCGCTGCGTGACATGGCTCAACTCGTGGCCCATGACAGCGGCCAACTCGTCTTTGTTCGACACCACCGCGATCAAGCCCAAGTGCACACCCATGAATCCGCCAGGCAAGGCAAATGCATTCACCGAGCGGTCTCTGACCAACAACAAATCCCAAGAAAACGTCTCGTCCAGTTCCGGTGGCAGGTTTCCCAGTTGGCGGGCAGAGGCACGCAGGGGCTGCCAAATGTTTTGCAAATAATCCACCAACACCGGGTCGTCCATGTAGTCGGGGTCACGCATGAGTTGACGCATGATGGATTCACCCAAACGTTTTTCCTGGGGAACACTCATGCTGTTGCCATCGCCAATGCTGGGTAAGCGACCTGGGGTTTGCGCAAAAGCGCCCAGCACCGCACCCGCCACGGCCAATGTGGCGGCCAGTTTTTGCGAATAGGTCAGGAAGGTGTTCAAAGGCTTGGAACGGCTGATCGTATGATCCAGCCAAGGATGTTACCCCTGCGGCGTATTTGGTTCAGCCAACGGGGAACAATGGTTTTCATCACAACAGGTTCACAGCATGTCCCTCACCCATTTCGATGCACAAGGCCAAGCGCACATGGTCGATGTCGGCCCCAAAACCAGCACGCACCGCATCGCTGTGGCCACCGGCGAGATACATATGTTGCCCGCCACCTTGCAATTGATTGAGGCAGGCACGGCCAAAAAAGGCGACGTGATTGGCATCGCGCGCATCGCAGGTATTCAAGGTGCTAAAAAGACAGCAGATTTGATTCCCTTGTGCCATCCGCTTGCGCTGACACGCGTCGCCGTCGATTTTTCTGTCCACCATGAACCGGCGCGCATCAGTTGCAGCGCCACCGTGGAAACCCACGGACAAACCGGTGTGGAAATGGAAGCGTTAACCGCTGTGCAAGTCGCCCTGCTCACCATCTACGACATGTGCAAAGCGGTCGACCGTGGCATGACCATCACGGGTGTCAAATTGCTGGAGAAGCACGGCGGTAAAAGCGGGAGTTTTGTGGCGGGTTGATATCAACCCAACCCTGCTTTCTGTCATTGAACAGTACCGTTGCAACTTCAGCCGTGCACAGGTGCTTACAAAACACGAACCTATTCTGGCCTTACCTGCATTCAGTGGGCGCGTATTTGGCTGCCAATGTGGCCGTGGCACTCAGTGTCAACCCACCGGGTGCGCTGGCCCCTTTGGCCATGCAACGCCAAGCAACCACCGATTGGTCTGGCATGCTGAACTCTGCCGTGGCGTCTGGCAATGCGCTTGCCGCTGAAGATTGCCCAGTGTAGGGAACCAACAGCAAAACGCCATCGCCTGCATTTTTCTGGGTGGTGATGCTGATCACGCCTGTTGCCGGGTCGATAGCAATGCTTTTGACATTGGCAGTGGCCGCTGGTGCTTGGTAACCCGCGGCATAACCGTTGATCGAGAAACTGCCGCTGTTGAAAACATCTTGTACCTGTGCTTTGGCTGTGCCCGCCAATGTCAAGCCTTCGGTGACCCGGGCGCGCACGCTGTAATCTTGGTAAGCCGGTACGGCCAGAGCGGCCAATATGCCGATGATGGCGACCACCACCATCAATTCAATCAATGTAAATCCATGCTGTTTGCGTTGCCGCATGAAAGACTCCTGGGTAGTTTCGGGTTCACCCATTGTCAAGACCGGTTTGCGTGGCGGTGAGAGTGCACATGTCGAAATCGGTAAGCAGGTGTCACCCGGGTTCAATATCGGTGTGAGAGGGTTTGGGAAACAGCCAAGCCAGCCATCTACCAGAGGTCACCACCAACAAAGCGCAGGTGATCGGAACCGCCCAATGCAACCAAGCGATTGTTTCGATCCCATGCGCCCACAAGACATCGCTGATCAATGTTTCTCCGGCCACCCAACCGATAAGGGCGGCGCCCACGCTGATGACGATAGGAAAACGCGTCATCAATTGGATCATGAGCGAACTGCCAAACACCACCAATGGAATGCTCAAACCCAGCCCGATGGCAAGCAGCAACAAATTGCCTTTGGCCGCAGCAGCCACGCCGATCACATTGTCCAAACTCATCACCAAATCAGCGATCAAAATGGTTCGGATGGCCGCATACAAACTGTGGTGGGTTTTGGCTTCTTCTGTTTCCTCTTCAGCAGCCAGCAATTGTGTCCCTATCCACAACAACAGCAAACCACCGATGATTTGCAGCATAGGCAGCGCCATCAGCTGAACCGCCACCACGGTGAGTGCAATCCGCAACACCACCGCAAAACCTGAACCCCAAGCGATGGCGCGTCGCTGTTCTTCCGCACGCAACGACCGAGCGGCCATGGCAATGACAACAGCGTTGTCGCCAGACAGCACCACATTGATCCAAATGATTTTCAGCAAGCCCACCCAAAATTCAGGGTCGGCAACGGTGGGCCACATTTAGAGCATGGCCTTGAGCAATTTGCCCATTTCAGATGGGTTGCGCGTGACTTTGAAGCCGCATTCTTCCATCACCGCCAATTTGGCTTCTGCGGTGTCGGCGCCGCCGCTGATCAATGCGCCGGCATGGCCCATGCGTTTGCCCGCAGGTGCGGTCACGCCAGCGATGAATCCAACGATCGGTTTTTTCATGTGGGCTTTGCACCAACGTGCGGCTTCGGCCTCGTCGGGGCCGCCGATCTCGCCGATCATGATCACGGCGTCGGTGTCGGGATCGTCGTTGAAGGCGCGCATCACATCGATGTGCTTGAGACCGTTGATCGGGTCGCCCCCGATACCCACAGCGCTGGACTGACCCAGGCCGATTTCGGTGAGCTGGGCCACCGCTTCATAGGTCAGCGTGCCCGATCGCGAGACCACGCCGATGCGGCCCTTGCGGTGGATGTGGCCGGGCATGATCCCGATCTTGATCTCCTCGGGCGTGATCAGGCCGGGGCAGTTGGGGCCGAGCAGCAGAGTCTTTTTGCCGCCGGCTGCCTCTTTGGCCTTCATCTTGTTACGCACTTCGAGCATGTCGCGCACCGGGATGCCTTCGGTGATGCAGATGGCAAGATCAAGATCGGCCTCAACGGCCTCCCAGATTGCGTCGGCAGCACCCGCGGGGGGCACGTAAATGACCGATACCGTGGCTCCCGTTGCCTGCTTGGCCTCGCGGACCGAGGCGTAAATGGGAATGCCCTCGAAATCTTCACCCGCCTTCTTGGGATTGACGCCAGCGACATAGCAGTTGCGGCCGTTGGCGTAGTCGCGGCTGGTTCGGGTATGGAACTGGCCGGTCTTACCGGTGATGCCCTGGGTGATGACTTTGGTGTCTTTGTTGATGAAGATGGACATGATTCAAGCTTTCAATGCAGCCACGACGGCTTGTGCGGCTTCGGCCATGGTGTCGGCGCTGATGATGGGCAAACCCGAGTCGGCCAACATTTGTTTGCCCAAGTCTTCGTTGGTGCCTTTCATGCGAACCACCAAGGGCACTTTGAGGTTGACGGCTTTGCATGCGGTGATGACGCCATGGGCGATCGTGTCGCATTTCATGATGCCGCCAAAGATGTTCACCAAAATCGCTTCGACCTTGGGGTTCTTCAGCATGATCTTGAACGCTTCGGTGACTTTTTCGGGGGTAGCACCTCCACCGACGTCCAAGAAGTTGGCCGGTTCGGCGCCAAACAGTTTGATCGTGTCCATGGTGGCCATGGCCAACCCCGCGCCATTGACCAAGCAACCGATGTTGCCGTCTAAGCTGATGTAGGCCAGGTCAAATTTGGAGGCTTCTATCTCTGCAGCGTCCTCTTCGTCGAGATCGCGGTAGGCCACGATCTCCGGGTGGCGAAACAACGCATTCGCATCAAAGTTGAATTTGGCATCCAAGGCAACAATCTGGCCTTTGCTGTCCCGGTTGAGCGGGTTGATTTCTACCAACGAAGCATCGGTGTCCATATAGCAGGTGTAGAGCTTCTTGAACACGTCCACGGCCTGCGCAGTGGAGTCGGCAGGAATGCCAATCGCGTCGGCGATTTTTTTGGCTTGCGCGTCTCCCAAACCCTGCAAGGGATCGATCAGTTCGGTCACGATTTTGTGCGGGGTGTCATGCGCCACTTGCTCGATGTCCATGCCACCTTCGCTGGAGGCAATGAATGCAATATTTTGTGATGCGCGGTCGGTGACCAGTGACACGTAATATTCTTTTTGAATGTCAGCGCCGTCTTCGATATAGAGGCGACGCACCTTTTGACCCGTTGGGCCGGTTTGGTGGGTGACCAGTTGCATGCCCAAAATCTCTGAAGCCAGCTTCTTGACGTCTTCGATGCTTTTGGCGACTTTCACGCCGCCGCCTTTGCCGCGTCCGCCCGCATGTATTTGCGCTTTCACCACCCACACGGGGCCGCCGAGTTTTTGAGCGGCTTCCACGGCTTCTTGCACGGTAAATGCCGCGATGCCGCGAGGAACAGGCACAGCGAACTGGCGCAAGATCTCCTTGCCTTGGTATTCATGAATTTTCATAAGAACTCGCTTTCAATCTGACGATGACTGCTGTCGCCGAGCGTCATGCATGCCCTTATCGGGCTGAACTGGCACGAAATGTATCATGCTGCATTGCATCAATATGTGGGTTTGCTGTCAGTTGTTTGACAGGCTTGCAGGCCAGTTTTGAGGCGGTTGGGTGATCGATCCCAGCAACATTGGATGCCGTATTTCTTTCAGGAAAGCTTTTCATGCACAAAGTCTTCATCGATGGCGAGGCCGGCACCACGGGCTTGCAAATCCGCGAACGTTTGGCCTTGATGCCCGATGTGACGCTGGTGAGCATTGACCCCGCTGAGCGCAAAAACCCTGTCGCCAAAGCAGCACTGATGGCAGAGGTTGAATTGGTGGTGCTGTGCTTGCATGACGATGCCGCCCAAGCCTCGGTGGCCATGGTCGACGCCATGACCACGCGCCAGCCTCGTGTGTTGGATGCATCCACCGCGCACCGAACCCATGCCGATTGGGTATACGGCTTTCCAGAATTGTGTGAATCGCAAGCGGCGGCGATTGCCCAAGCCCGCCGTGTGGCCAACCCGGGTTGTTACGCCACGGGTGCAATCGCCTTGATCCGACCCTTGGTGGATGCTGGATTGATTCCCGCGAATTTCCCGCTCAGCATGCCTTCAGTGAGCGGCTATTCAGGCGGCGGGCGCAGCATGATCGAAGCTTTTGAAGCGGGCAGCGCCGCGCCGTACGCCTTGTATGCGCTGGGATTGCAGCACAAACATATTCCTGAAATCATGCATTGCACGGGCTTGACGACCCGCCCGCTGTTTGTGCCGAGCGTGGGCAATTTCAAGCAAGGCATGTTGGTGCAGATTCCGTTGCACTTGGCGCAATTGCCTGGCCGTGTGAGCGCGGATGATTTGCACACGGCATTGCATGAACACTATGCAAAAACCAACGACCCGACACAACCCAGCGTGAAGGTTTTGCCACCGACAGACGATTTGAAATTGGACGCCACCGCTTTGAACGACACCAACCTGATGGAGTTGCGTGTTTTTTCAAACCCCCAATACGGCCATGCGGTGTTGATGGCGCGACTGGACAATTTAGGCAAAGGTGCCAGTGGTGCAGCGGTGCAAAATTTGCGCTTGATGCTCAACATCTGAGCCGCACCCGCTCAGCTTGTTTGTGCATGTACCTGACCGTAGAGTAACCCTGTCAGCGTCAACACCGTGGTTGACTCGCAGATCAAATGTCTTCGCTGTTCGCCAGTCCGGCCACCACCTGTCGCACCACATCTCCTGAAAAACCGCGTGTGGCCAAAAACCGCGCTTGGCGATTTCGGGTCGCGGCATCGGTCGCCACCACACCGAATTTTTTTTGCCAAATGGCCAATGCACGCGCCAATTCAGAATCTTTCAACGCCGCCACAGCGTCGGCAACCACGTCGGCCGACAAACCTTTGGCCTGCAATTCCTGTCGCAAGCGCATGCTCCCCAATTTGCCAGCGCGGCGGTTGACCAAGGTTTCTGCGACACGGGTGTCGTCGACCAAACCGCGCGCTTCGAGTTGTGCCAAGGCTTGCGCCACATCTTCGGCACTGGCTTGTTCACTGAGCAGTTTTTCTTGCAATGCCTGGCGCGAGTATTCGCGCTGGGCCAGCAAATCCACCGCACGTGCCTTGAGCGATACCGGTTTGGGCATGGGCTGGTCAAATTCGTGCGGGGTGGCTTGCGGCTTGGCGCGTGCATGGTTGCCAGCGTCTGTCGCCACGGGCATGGGCGCATGCGACACCCCACCTTGAATCACTTTGAACGCCCTGTGCTCTGCCATGGGACCTCTCACTTAACGGCTTGCAATTTGGTCTCTTCGACTTCGGCGGCCAGCAACGGGATATTGAGCGACTCGCGCACTTTGTTTTCGATTTCGGCAGCCAATTCGGGGTTTTCGCGCAAAAACTCGCGGGCGTTGTCGCGGCCTTGGCCGATTTTTTCGCCGTTGTAGGCATACCAGGCGCCCGACTTGTCGATGATTTTGGCTTCGACGCCCATGT
>JALRAA010000006.1 GCA_023262645.1 Burkholderiaceae bacterium | reverse complement strand
GGTGCGCAAGTGGTTTACGGGGTGGTGGGGTTGAAGACCCACGCCAAAATGTTGTTGGTCACCCGGCGTGAAGGCCATAAATTGATGCGTTACGGCCATTTGTCCACGGGCAATTACAACGCACGCACGGCACGCCTCTACACCGATATCAGTTACATGACTGCCAATCCTGAGATGACGGCAGACATGGACGCGGTGTTCACACAATTGGCCAGTCAAACACGCATCCATCAGCTCAACCATTTGTGGCTGGCGCCATTCCATTTGCAAGAGCAACTCATGGAAATGGTGGACAAGGTTTCCAAAGCCAGTATGCATGGTGAGCCCGGTCGAATCATTTTGAAAATGAATTCACTCACAGATGAAAAATTGGCACGACAGTTGGTTCTGGCCGGTCAACGCGGTGTGGATATCGATTTGATGGTGCGAGGCGCCTGCATATTGCCAGCACAGCGTGAGGGTTTTACCGAGCGCATCAAAGTACGCTCCATCATTGGCAGGTTTTTAGAGCATTCCAGAGTCTATTATTTTCGGACAGGCGACAAAGAGCATTTGTATTTGTCCAGTGCCGACTGGATGAACAGAAACATGATGCGACGCATTGAGATTGCATGGCCAGTTTTGGATAAAGCATTGCGCCAAAGAATCATCGACGAATGTTTGGTGGCTTATCTCTGCGATAACACCGATGCCTGGGAACTTCAAGTAGACGGAAGCTATGTGCGCAAACAACCGTTACAAATGCAGCCGCATTTAAGTGCCCAAATTGAATTGATGAAGAAATTCCAGCAGAAAAACTGACATGGACCTTTTGCTTTGGCGACATGCGCATGCACTTGATGCGTTACCCGGTCAGTCTGACATGGACAGAGCGTTGTCTCGCAAAGGTGAAAAACAAGCGGCTGCCATGGCAGCATGGTTGAATGCAAGATGGCCAGACAACACGCGCATTTTGTGCAGTCCTTCAAAACGCACTTTACAAACTGTGGCTTTTCTCAAACGTGCCTATGAAATTTGTGAAGACATTGCACCTGAAGCCAATGCATCGGCTGTGCTCAAGGCGGCCCGTTGGCCCCATTCCCCGTCGGCGGTGTTGGTGGTAGCGCATCAGCCTTTTTTGGCTGAAACAGTCGAACAGCTCTTGAACCTAAACCCCGCAAAGCCTTTGTCTTTTCGAAAGGGTGGTGTCTGGTGGTTGAAATACCGAACCAAAGACGAAATCCCAAAGGTAGAGTTGGTTTGTGTAGAAAACCCAAAATAATTATTTGATACTCTTTTTGAATAATTAGTTATATTTTTGTATGTGTTTAATTTCATCCTGTTACTTTAAGATGAGCTGTCGAGTTAATCAACTTATCAAAGGACCCTCATGTTGCAAGCCATCAAATCTCTGTCTGTTGTTTCGTTGCTGTTGATCACCTTGGGCCTGACAGGATGCTCTACGCTCAGCTCTGCCTATGATTCAACCGTGACCTCAGTGTCTGATTTTTTTAAATCCGACAAAGACAAAGAAGAAAAAAAATAATGCGTTGAATGATTGGCTCATATAGCGTTTTGGTGTGCAATCACTCCAAACGCTCTTCGGCAGAAAAATTCAATTCAATTTTTGCGCCGCTGGGATCATGGCAAAACAATTGCCATGGCCCGCCCTCGCGGTGTTGGAGTTTGTAGGGGTAGCCCAAGGCATCAAAACGCGCCTTGAATGATTTCAGGTCTTGGGTGGTGAATGCCATGTGGTCAATCACGCCTGCTGGCGGGTGGGGCACCGGACGGTCGAAATACAAATGCAAAACCGTCGTGTCACCTGCATACAGCCAAGCGCCCGGAAAACCCAAATCAGGACGGTATCCCGCCTTTAGACCCAGTAAGTTTTCATAGAAATCCAACGCGGCTTGCGGGTCAGCCGCAATCGCTGTGAAATGGTTCATGCCTGTGATCATGTGGCTCTCCAGAGGATGGATCTATGCCACAAAAGTGTTTTCGATCATGCCCAACCCTTCGATCTCAATTTTCACAACGTCACCGTGCTGTAGGTACCTCGGTGGCGTGAGGCCCATGCCCACGCCCGCAGGTGTGCCGGTGGCGATGATGTCTCCAGGCAGCAAGGTGATG
The DNA here is from genome assembly GCA_023262645.1 of Burkholderiaceae bacterium. Lineage (GTDB taxonomy): Bacteria > Pseudomonadota > Gammaproteobacteria > Burkholderiales > Burkholderiaceae_C > Limnohabitans. Next base: position 15,637 of record JALRAA010000006.1, on the reverse strand, counting down.
CCTCGTGAGCAAGTTTCTATCAAAGTTGGTATGTCAAAAATCATGTGGCTGGCGTTGCCATCTTGACGCAGTTCTCCATTGACCCAGCAACGCACCTGAGCGTTGAGACCGTCAAATTCGTCAGCGGTAACCACCCAAGGACCCATGGGACAAAAAGTGTCGAATGATTTGCCCAGATCCCATTGCTGATGCCGCATTTGAACGTCTCTGGCCGTCACATCGTTCACGATGGTGTAACCGTAGACATGCGACATCGCTTCTTGCTTCGTGATGTTGAGTCCACCTTTGCCAATCACCACCGCCAACTCGGCTTCATAGTCGATTTCTTGCGAAATATGGGTGGGAAGTTTGACATTGTCAAAAGGACCGACGACACACTCTGGCACCTTGGTGAACACGATTGGCCAAGCATTGGGATCGGTGTTGCTGGTTTTGAATACGCTAGCTGCCAACTCTTTGGCGTGCGCATGGTAATTGCGACCCACACAAAAAATATTTCTGCGGGGCTGAGGAATCGGTGCAATCCATTGAACCTGCTCCAGTGGAATTTCTTCTGCAGACAATTCAATCGCTGCGTTGTTCGTCACCAGTGCCAATGCGCCTGTCAGATGAGCTTCGGCTGACAGTTGAAAAAAACGGATGGTTTTTGTTTTGTCAAATACCTGTCCTACGTATCGTTTCCCTTGGTAAATACAGGCAGCAATTTTCATTTCATTCCTTTAAAGGTTTGTTTTTTTTTACGAGCTTTCGCTTGCAACAACGCAGATTCGATCAACGCATCAGCCATCCACAGCATGGTGCTGAGCACTTGTTTGTTCTTTTCGTTCCAGATGTCTTTGAGGACGATGAATATTTCTACCCCATAAACCACTGACAGCGATTTGTGCAGTTGCAAATATATATCCGCAGGCAGTTGTGATTTCAAGGGTTCAAGAGCTTTATCGAGAATTTGAATACGGTGTCCACGGCGGTAGGGTGCTTCTTTGAGCAATCCTGCATTTGCCAAAGCTTGTTGTTCCAAAGAAATTTGAACTGCGGTGCGCAGCGTTGCTTCGTGTTTACTGAGCCGTGGAAAGCTGCGGTTGAGCAAGTCCATCACCCGGTCACGTGCATTGCCGTGTTCAGATGCAAACGTTCGCATGGGCCCGAGGGACTGGCTGACCAAGATGCTGAGCATCGCCCCTTTGCTGGGGAAGCACCGGTAGGCGGTGGCTCTGGACACACCAGCGAATTTGGCTACATCCGCAATCGAGGGGGCGCAGCCAGTTTGCTGCATCAATTCAACGGCGCTTTCCACCAGACGATTGAATGTGACAGCCTTGATACCTGGCGGTCGTCCGGGAAAGTCCGGTGTAGGAGTGACTGGCGTTGCGTTCATCAGGGTAAATCAGGAGGAAAAAGACAAATATCAGGGTTCCTATTTTGCACCCCAAGCCTTACTATTTCCTAGATGAATTGAGACACATGTCTCATTTTGACATCCTTGTTCTGTATTGAAGAATTTCGAAAGCCGGGTGTATCCATGCTGTTGAGAGCGACAGAAGTTTTTATTTCTTCAGAGACACATACTTCATGACGTTGCATGTGATCCAGGGCGTTGCCGTTGAAGAGTCTGGATCAGGTCCTGCTGTGGTGTGTGTGCACGGTCTGGGCGGGACGTCCAACACATGGTCTGCCATGCAGTCGGCATTTGAAGGATTTCGGTGGGTTCGTGTCGATCTTCCCGGTTGTGGACGCTCTGAAGTCGATGTCAACAATATCCGTGTCGAAGACATGGTGGCGTGTTTGCAAAAGGCATGTCAACACTTAGGTATTACCCAAGCTCACTGGATCGCCCATTCCATGGGCACCATTGTTTGTCAGCAACTGGCCCTTGCGCATCCTGCACTTGTCAAAAGTTTGGTGTTGTTTGGACCCTTGATTTCTCCTGCAGATGCAGCCAAAGAGGGGTTGCGCAAGCGGGCTCTAGATATTCAGCAAGAAAGTTTGGCGGGCATGCAAGCGGTGGCTGACCAATTGCTCGTGACTGCGGTGAGTGGTCACACCAAGGCGAACCATCCGGCTGCATATGCATTTGTCAGAGAGAGCTTGATGCGGCAAACGCCAAAGGCCTATGCCGATTACTGCTTGGCTTTGGCCAATGTGCAAGCGGCGTCTGTCGAGCAAATTCAAGCACCGAGCTTGTTGGTCACGGGTGATGAAGACAAGGTGGCTGCCCCAGACGCTGTACGCGCCATGTCCAGACGCATGCATCAGTCACGTTGTGTAGTGTTGAACCGTTGCGGGCACTGGACGCCGATTGAAAAACCCCATGAATGTGTGCGCGAAACCCGCGAATTCTTGAAACGACACGCTTGAAAGCACGACCATGAACCCAGTTTTGTTTACCAATGTGAATGTGTTTGATGCCAGCGGCGACATGCCTTTCAATGGCGAAGTATTGGTGCAAGGCAACAAGATTGTCCGCGTGAGTCGAGCCACACACAGCATGAGAAACATGCCCTTGTCCGGCCAGACTGTGATTGATGGTGCAGGTTGTTTTTTGATGCCCGGTATGGTGGAGGCGCATACCCATTTTTCTTGGAACGACCAACCGAGTTTGGATGCTATTCAGCGCATGCCACCTGAGGAACACATTTTGTGGTGCGCCCAGGTAGCGCGACAGTATCTCGATATGGGTTGGACCAGTTGTGTGGGTGCCGCCGCTGCCAAACCACGTTTGGATGTGGTGACCCGCAATGCCATCAACGATGGCACCATCGTCGGCCCACGTTATACCGCCCCCAGCCAAGAGATTACGGTGCCGGGTGGTTTGGGTGACAGCACCCAACCGCATTTGCCGCAAATGGAATTTGCATTTGGCGCGGTGGTCAGTGGCAGTGACGAAATGCGTCGTTGCGTGCGCATGTTTTGCAAATATGGCGTGGATACGCTCAAGATCAATTTGTCGGGTGAATCCATCACGGGCATGTCGAGCGAACAAAGCCAATTCACCGAAGAAGAAATCACCACCTGTGTACAAGAAGCCAAATCGTGGGGCAAATGGGTGGCCGCGCATGCGCGCTCCACATGGTCGGTGAAGCAATGCGTCAAGCAAGGTATCAACGTCATCTACCACGCCAGCTTCTTAGACAATGAAGCGATTGACCTTTTGGATCAACACCGCCAATCGCATTTCATTGCGCCTGGTTTGGCTTGGTTGATCAACACCTGTCACAACGCCAGCGAATATGGTTTGACAAAAGACGTGGTCCACAAAATGGGTTACTTCAAAGAATTAGATGCTGCCATCGAATCCATGCGGGCACTTCATAAACGTGGCATACACATCATGCCCGGCGGCGATTACGGTTTTGCTTGGACGCCGCACGGTACCAATGCGAAGGACTTGGAATATTTCGTCAAGCACATTGGCATGTCCAACATGGAGGCCTTGCTGAGTGCCACGGTTTGGGGTGCGCCAATGATGCGAACCGCCGATCCGTTGGGGCAAATTCGCGAAGGTTATTTGGCCGATATGTTGCTGATCGACGGTGATCCTCTGCAAGACATCACGGTTTTACAAGACAAATCGCGCATTCTTGCCGTCATGAAAGACGGCGTGTTTCATCGTGAACCGCCGTCTTTGTCGCAGCGCGGTCAACCTGGCCGTGCAACAGTACCCACGCGCTGGGCTGCTTGATCAAGGAGACGACCATGGCATCAACACTTTTCACCAATGTTCGGATTCTTGACGGCAGTGGCACTGCGCCATATCCCGGCAGTGTGTTGGTTGAAGGCAAGCGCATCAAACACATCAGTCGATCAACCGCCCCTATTTCAGCAGGCGATGCATTGCAAATCGATGCGGCTGGGGCCACGTTGATGCCAGGCATGTGCGAAGCGCATACGCATTTTTCTTGGAACAACGCTGCTAATTTGGCAGGCATTCAAACCATGCCACTTGAAGAGCATGTGTTGTGGAGCGCCAAAGTTGCCAAAATTTATTTAGAAGCAGGCTGGACCTCGTGTGTGGGGGCGGCCTGTGCCAAACCCCGCTTGGATGTGGTCATTCGCAATGCCATCAACAGCGGTCAAATTCCCGGACCGCGTTATTTGGCGGCCAGCCAAGAGATCACTGTCCCCGGCGCTTTAGGGGACGAGACGCTTCCACACTTGCCTTTCCCAGAATTCAGTTTTGGTGCCAATGTCAGTGGGGCTGAAGAAATGCGCAAATGCGTGCGCATGTTTTTGAAATATGGCGTGGACTGCATCAAGCTCAATTTGTCTGGTGACAACTTCACGCCAGATTCGCCGGCAGAAACCCATTGGATGACGGATGCAGAGGTGGCAGCAGCCATGGAAGAGGTGAAGATGCGTGGCAAGCGAGGAACCGCGCATGCACGCTCTGGGCCTTCTGTGCAACAAGCGCTTCGCCACGGTATCGAGATCATCTACCACGCCAGTTTTTGCGACGAGAAAACCCTTGACATGCTCGAAGCTGCGAAAGACAAAGTATTTGTGGTGCCAGGTATCGGCATCATTCATGCACTGTTGAATGAAGCAGAGCCATGGGGCGTGACCCGTGCCAAAGCAGAGAGCATGGGCTATGCGATTGAATGGGAAGCAGCTTTGAAATCGCTGAGTGCCATGCACAAGCGTGGCATTCGTGTGATGCCTGGTGGTGACTATGGTTTCGCGTTCACACCGCATGGACAAAACGCTCGCGATCTCGAGTTTTTTGTGCGTTATTTGGGCTATACGCCCATGGAAGCGATTCGCTCCTGCACGTTGTACGGTGGACAAATCATGCTCAAACCCCATGAATTGGGCTTGGTCAAAGAAGGGTACTTGGCAGATTTGTTGTTGGTCGACGGCGACCCGCTGACCAATTTGTCGATATTGCGTGAACCCTCGCGCATGTTGGCGGTGATGAAAGACGGCGTTTTTGCCAAGCACCCGCCCACCACCCGAGCCATGCCTTGGGAGCGCGCTGCATGAAACGCAGTGAGTTGGCTTTTTGGTGGCTGTTGGTATTGCCATTGGCTTTGCTCTCCGTGTGGGGCTTGTATGAAGACGCCACTTTGTTTTTGAAGACCATGCTCAACGGTTTGACACTGGCTTCTCTGTATTTCATTGTGGCCAGTGGATTCACGTTGGTATTTGGTTTGATGCGCAACGTCAATTTGGCACACGGTTCCTTGTTTTTGATCGGTGCGTATGTCGGTTGGATTGTTGGCGAATACACAGGTTCATGGTTGCTTGCCGTGTTGGCTGGTTTTGTTGCATCTGCAGTGATTGGGGTGCTGATTCAAATCGTCGTCTTCAGACGAATGCAGGGCGAAGATTTGCGACAAACGCTGGTCACGATCGGCTTGTCCATCGTGTTGGCGGATTTGATGTTGTGGTATTTCGGTGGCGAAATTTACACCTTCGATCCGCCTTCTTGGATTTATGGCACAACCACGTTGCCCATCATCGAAAAATTTCCCACCTATCGACTGATCGTGTTGTGCGTTTCGGTTGCCATCGGATTGGCCTTGTGGGGTTTGCTGACCCGCACGCGCATGGGCATGATGATTCGAGCTGGCGTCGATGACCGAGGCATGTTGTCTGCTTCAGGTGTGAATGTGCAGCGTATTTTTGCGCTGACCTTCGCCTTGGGTGCCGGCTTGGCAGGCTTGGCAGGTGTCGTTGGTGGCACTGCGTTGTCTATCTCGCCGGGTGAAGACACGCGTTACTTGCTGGCATCGTTGGTCGTGGTGATCGTCGGCGGCATGGGTAGCGTGCCGGGTGCCGCCATTGGCGCTTTACTCATTGGCTTGGCAGAGCAATTCGGTCAGGCTTATGCACCCACATATTCCGTGGTGTTCACTTTTGTCATCATGATTGTTGCGCTGGCCTTCAGACCGCGCGGTGTTTTAGGAAAAGCCACATGAGCGCAGCACAGTGGCGTCGTGCCATGAACACACCATCACCAGGCGCACGCGTGTCTGTGGTGACACAAGCGCCTGCACAAACCAGCAAGCCTGTCGTTTCTTATGCATCGTCGGCGTATGCGGTTGATAAAAACACATGGTGGAGCAGGGCTTGGTCAAACGTGCGGTGGCGTCATGTTTTGGTGATCATTGCCTTGTTGCTGTACCCCGTTGTGGCATCGCCATTTTTCACTTACCAAATTGCAGCGCAATCGATGGCGCTGGGTTTGATTGCCTTGTCTTTGACCTTCTTAGGTGGCTATGGCGGCATGGTGTCACTGTCGCAAATGACGGTGGCTGGCGTGAGCGGCTATTTGATTGCTATTTTCGGAACCAGCAGCATGGGTGCCATCAGTTTGGGTTGGCCTTGGTGGTTGGCTGTGGTGTTCTCTGTCTTGATATCGATGGTGTTTGCAACATTGGTGGGTTGGTTGTCTGTGCGTACAGAGGGCATTCACACCATCATGATCACGTTGGCGATTGGTGTTGCGTTTTTCTACTTGACGCAACAAAACTATGCATTGTTCAACGGCTTTCAGGGCTTTAGCAAAATCAGTGCACCCACGGTAGGTGAAGTGGATTTCACTGACCCCGTCGCTTTTTATTTTTTGTCAGTGGGTTGTGCACTCATTGCGTATTGGAGTGTCAAATATTTGGTACGCGCCCCCTTTGGAATGGCATTGCAAGGCATTCGCGATAACCCACGCAGAATGAATTCTTTGGGCTTTAATGTCACCGCGCATCGGTTGGCGGCACACGCTTTCGCAGGATTGCTCGCATCGGTCGGTGGTATTTTGCTGATTTGGTACAACAACCGCATTTCCCCCGGTTCTATCAACACCGGTGCGTTGATCAATATTTTGGTCATCGCGGTCTTGGGTGGCATGAAGCATCCCATCGGTGCGTTCATTGGCGCAATGGCTTTTGTGCTTTTACAAAACTTCGCCATCGATCTGGTTGACAGACAGCGCTTCAATCTGGTGATTGGCGGCGTCTTTTTATTGATCGTATTTTTCTCGCCCGACGGCTTGTTGGGTTTGTGGCAGAAATTGCGTGCGCGTTGGTCATCGCCTTCGGCGGATCCACGGGCTCGAGAGAGTCGCCGGGTATGAATTCAATGGTGTATTCATGCAGGCAACCAGGCGCTGTCCTTCAAAGGCATGGCGTCTTTCACAGGCCATCCGGCCATCTTTCTAACTGAGGAGACAAAAATGCATTTGAGCAAAAGAACGCTGGCACGTACTGTGATCAGCGCTGCAATACTGGCGGCTACCACCGGTTTTGCTTTCGCAGAAGGTACCTTGAAAGTCGGCCTGCTATCCATTTTGGAAGGACCGTTTGCTGTTCCTGGTCAAGACGGTATCCGTGGTGCAGAACTTGCACTCAAGCAAAAAGGCGGAACCGCCGGCGGCATGAAGATTCAACTCATCAGCGGCTCTTCTGATGGCAACCCTGACAAAGCGGTTGCTGCAACACGCAAACTGGTTGAGCAAGACAAGGTCCAAATCATGATTGGCCCACTGTCTGGTGATGAAGGTATTGCTGTCAAAAACTACGCCAAAACACAGGCAGGTATCACTTTCATCAATGGCTCATCCGGTGCGCAGGCTGCTACCTTGAACGATCCATCCAGCAACTTCTTTCGCTTCAACACAGAAGGTGCACAGTGGATGGTAGGTTTGGGCGATCACGCTTTGTCCAAAGGCTATAAAAAAATGTTCTTGATCGCTGAGGACTATGGCTTCCCCTATTCCCAAGTGCAAGGCTTCATGGCCAGCTACTGCGCCAAGGGCGGCAAAGTGTTGGACAAAGCATGGGTGCCGCTGGGTACCAAAGACTATGCCTCTGTGATTGCCAAGATTCCCAAAGACATTGATGCTTTGTTGGTCGTGTTGGGTGGTTCGGATGCCGTCAACTTTTTGACCCAATACGAACAAGCGGGTGGCACCAAGCCCATGGTGGGTGGCTCCATCACGGTTGACCAAACCGTGTTGAACTACAAAGGCAAACGCCGTGAATCGTTGGTGGGAACAGCCTCAGCTGGCCCCATGGCTGATTCATTGGATACCGCTGAGTGGAAAAAGTTTGTTGCCGATTACAAAGCCAACTTCAAAGACGGTTTCCCCAGCCCTTCATTGTTTGCATACCTCTACTACATCAACACCAAAGCTGCACTGGACGGCTTGGATGCGGTCAAAGGTGATTTGAGTGGCGGTCAAAAGAAATACCGTGAAGCATTGCAAAAAACCAAATTCGTCGGCCCAGCCGGTGAAGTCGTGATTGATGCAAACCGCAATGGTGTCGGCCCAACTTACATCACGGAAGTGACAAAAGCAGCCGATGGTTCACTCTTTAACAAAGTGGTGAAAACTGTGCCTAACGTCACCCAAACCCTGGGTCTGCCAGAAGCAGAGTTCAAGAAGATGGGTTTAGGCACACGCGATATTCCTGACTGCCGCAAGTAATCAGGAACCATCCGTATGGCATCCATCACTGCATTGCGCTCGGCCATGACCACAGCGGTCATGCCGCGCTCGCCTGAGGCGAGTGAATTGCCGCTCATGTCTTCCGAAGCGCTTGTTTTGGAAAACGTGACCCGTGCATTTGGCGCATTGCGGGCGGTGGATGATGTCAGTTTGTCTGTGCTCGCTGGTGAAAAGCGCGCTATTTTGGGCGCGAATGGTGCTGGAAAGACCACCTTATTCAATGCCATCACCGGCGACTTTCCGCCAACCAGCGGACGAATTTTATTTTTTGGCGAAGACATAACCCTCATGGATCCTTTCGAACGAATTCGAAAAGGCATGCGGCGCACCTACCAGTCTTCGCTGTTGTTTCGCGATTTGAGCGTTCGGGACAATTTATTTTTGGCTGTGCGTGGCGTATCCAACGCGCGATTCAGTTTGCGGCGTCCGGGCCGAAACCATCCTACTACTGTGGCCACGCAAGAATTGCTTGAGCGAGGACGTTTGACCCATTTGTCCGAAGAATTGGTCAGTAACTTAGCCCATGGACAGCAACGCCAACTGGAAATTGCCATGGCATTGGCAGGTGCTCCGCGTTTGATTTTGTTTGATGAGCCAGCCGCAGGACTTTCCCCTGCTGAGCGACGTGAATTGGTGTTGTTGTTGACATCGCTGCCTTCGCACATGAGTTTTGTATTGATTGAACACGATTTGGAAATTGCACTGCGGGTTGTGGAGCGAGTCACTGTCATGCACAACGGCAGCGTGATCAAAACCGGCACGCCTTCAGAAATCGAAAACGACCAACAGGTGCAGGCGATTTACATGGGAGGCAAACACTGATGGCTTGGTTCAGTGATGTTCCTTCTGCATCTTCTTTCAAAGGCCCATTGTTGGTGGTGGAAGACTTGCACGTCTACTACGGTCAAGCCCATGCTTTACAAGGTATTTCTTTGAGTTTGTCGCAGGGTGTTTTGGGTGTGGTGGGACGCAACGGCATGGGTAAGACCACGCTGTGCAATGCCATCACCGGATTGGTTCCAGCCAAAGGCAGTATCCGCTTGGCGGGAGAAGAAATATTGGGCATGCCGCCACATGCCATCACGCGTCGAGGCATCGCTTATGTGCCCCAAGGGCGTCGCATGTGGCCGTCACTGACTGTTGACGAAACACTTCGTTTGGTGGCGCCACATCGTCGAGAGATCGACCGTGTGTACAGCATGTTTCCGCGTTTGGCGGAGCGACGCAGCAATGGTGGATCGCAATTGTCTGGTGGCGAGCAACAAATGCTGGCGATTGGCCGTGCGTTGTTGTTAAAGCCTAGGGTGCTGGTGATGGATGAGCCCACCGAGGGATTGGCACCTGTGATCGTCGAACAGGTAGAGGCGTCGTTGCGGCAATTGGCCACAGACGACGGCATTGCTATTTTGTTGATTGAGCAAAATTTGGGTGTGGCAACCACCACGGCAGATCGAATCGCCGTCATGGTCAACGGCAGATTGCAAGCGGATATGCCGGCTGCAGATTTGGCATCAGACAAAGCCTTGCAAGAGCGTCTGTTAGGTTTACGAGCCAGTGCAGAAGTGCTGGAAGTGGCTGAAGCGCCCACGCAGTCTGACCAGCCGGGTCAATGGATTCGCGTGCAGCGTGCGCACAGCAATGAAGATGCACCATTCAGTCAGCAGTTGAGCAAATCTGCATACCAACTGGCAATTGACGCACCCTCAGACATTGCGGCCCAAGCTTCAGGAAAGATATTTGATTTTCCGGTCTCTGCCAGCAGCAGCCAAGCGGTGTATGTCGCTGGCACTTTCGATACCAAGGGCAAAGAATTGTTTTTCTTGCGCCAATGCCTGGAAAAACTGGGACTGCGCGCTGTGACGGTGGATTTATCAACCAGCGGCAGACCGTCACCTGCATCAGTCCATCCGCGTGAAGTTGCACGCTATCACCCACAAGGTGAAAAAGCCGTGTTCAGTTCGGACAGAGGCAGCGCAGTCACCGCCATGGCGCAGGCGTTTGAACAATTCATTCAGCACCGACGCGATGTCGGCGGTCTGATCTCAGCGGGCGGTTCTGGCGGCACGACATTGGCAACCGCTGCCATGCGTGTTTTACCGATCGGTATTCCCAAAGTGATGGTATCGACCATGGCCTCTGGCGATACCCGCGCTTATGTGGGGCCCAGCGATATTTGCATGATGTACTCGGTGACCGATGTACAAGGCATCAACCGCATCAGCGAAAAAGTTTTGTCAAACGCAGCCCATGCCATGGCTGGCATGATGACCCATACCCACCGTGGTGCAGACGCGGTCAAACCTGCCATCGGGTTGACCATGTTTGGTGTGACCACACCGTGTGTGCAAGCAGTCACCAAGTTGCTTGATAGTGACTATGACTGTTTGGTATTTCATGCCACGGGTACGGGTGGCCAATCGATGGAGAAATTGGCGGGCTCGCATTTGCTCAATGGCGTGATCGATGTATCGACCACAGAAATTGCAGACGAAATTGCAGGCGGTGTTTTATCAGCTGGCCCCACTCGCATGGATGTGTTTGCGCATTTAGACATTCCTTATGTGGGCTCATGTGGTGCGCTGGACATGGCGAATTTCGGTTCTTTTGACAGCGTGCCTGAAAAGTTCAAAGGCCGTGTGCTTTACCGACACAACCCCAATGTGACCTTGATGCGCACCACCGCCGACGAATGCAGGCAAATGGGCGAATTCATTGGCAAGAAACTTAACGCCATCAAAGGCCCGGTCAGATTTTTGATTCCTGAAAAGGGCTTTTCCGCGATCGACCAAGCAGGCCATCCGTTCTTCGATCCGCAAGCGGACCAAGCGTTCATCAGTGCCTTGCAAGCCAGCTTTAAGGCCACGGCCAAACACAAATTGGTTCGATTGCCATTGCATATCAACGATGAAGCTTTCGCCCAAGCCTTGGTTCATGCATGGCACGAAATTGCCATGCCACAAAACGCTTCTAAAACTGCTTGAGATTGACACAGAGACACACCATGCCAAGAATTGCTCGCTCTCTGATCTTAGAAAAACTCCACGCCAAGGTCGCGCGCGGTGAGCCGATCATTGGAGGCGGCGCTGGCACAGGGCTATCCGCCAAATGCGAAGAGGCCGGTGGAATTGATTTGATCGTTATTTACAACTCCGGCAGATACCGCATGGCAGGACGCGGTTCTTTGGCGGGCTTGCTGGCCTATGGAAACGCCAATGAAATCGTGTGCGACATGGCCACGGAAGTATTGCCTGTGGTCAAACACACCCCTGTGTTGGCAGGCGTCAATGGAACCGATCCGTTCATGATCGTTGACGAGTTGTTAGATCGTTTGATTCGTTTGGGTTTTTCGGGCATTCAAAATTTCCCCACCGTGGGATTGATTGACGGATTGTTTCGCGCCAATTTGGAAGAAACCGGCATGGGTTATGGGCACGAGATTGATGTTGTGAAAAAAGCCCATGCATTCGACTTATTGACCACACCTTATGTGTTTGATGCAGAGCAGGCGGCTGACATGGCGCGTGCAGGTGCAGATGTGGTGGTGTGCCATATGGGATTGACCACTGGCGGCAATATTGGTGCTTCAACAGCATTGAAATTGGAAGACTGTGTGTTGCCGATAAGGGAATGGTGCGAGGCGGCGTTGCGTGTGAACCCCAACGTTTTATTGCTCTGCCACGGTGGCCCGATCGCCACACCGCAAGATGCAGCTTGGATGTTGGGGCAATGCCCCGAGTTGCATGGTTTTTATGGCGCGAGTTCCATGGAGCGACTGCCAACAGAGATTGCATTGACGCAAACCACCCAAGCGTTCATGCAAATTCGAAAAGCGACCTAGCCATTGGCCTGGTTAATGAAGTGTGTTGATTTTTAAGCTGGAGAATATTCCATGACTGGCTCTCAATTTGGTGAATTCCTGCTCGGACTGATCGTTGTCGCGATCGTGGTTGCAGTGGTGGTTTGGCTGCTGCACTGGTTGTATTTGCGAAGCAGCAAAGAGCGTGCATTTGTGCGCACCGGTTTGGGCGGAGAAAAAGTGGTCGTGGATGGCGGGGCTTTTGTTTTGCCAATCTTGCATGATGTGATTCCGGTGAACATGAACACTTTGCGACTCGAAGTTGTGCGGGGGCGTGACAAGTCGCTGATCACCAAAGACCGTATGCGCGTGGATGTGATCGCTGAGTTTTATGTGCGTGTTGCTGCTGACAGCCGATCCGTCGCTGCCGCCGCCCAGACCCTTGGTTTGCGCACCCTGGAACCCGAGCGTTTGAAAGAATTGATTGAAGGTAAATTCATTGATGCATTGCGTACCGCAGCCGCTGACATGACCATGGAAGAGTTGCATGAAAAACGCGGTGCTTATGTCCGACGTGTGCGCGAAGCGGTTGCAGAAGATTTGACCAAAAATGGATTGGAATTAGAGGCGGCCTCATTGACGCAGCTTGACCAGACCAGCATGGAGTATTTCAATCCCAGCAATGCATTTGATGCGGAAGGTTTGACGCGCTTGACAGAGCAAATTGAACGCCGCAAAAAGCAGCGCAACGACGTCGAGCAAGACACTTTGATCGCCATTCGCAACAAAAATTTGGAAGCAGAAAAGCTGTCTTTGCAAATTGACAAAGAGAGCGAATTTGCGCGCATCGAGCAAATGCAAGATGTGGAGGTTGCGCGTGCCAGACAACGGGCTGAACTCAGCACCGAAAGGGCTGAGCGCGAGCGTGAATCAGAAAACGCCCAAATATTGGCGCGTCAATCTATCGAAAGTGCTCGAATTCAATCGGATCAGACCATTGAGCAAGAACGTATTCGCAAGGAACAAGCGTTGCAAGCGGTTGAAATTGAGCGCCGCAAAGCCCTTGAGTTGGCCGAGCAGCAGCGCGCGATTGCCATTGCATTGGAAAGCAAACACCACAGTGAGGCGCAAGCACAGGCGGACCATGCACGTGCCTTGGCGGTAGCTGCAGAAGAAAAGGTATTCACAACACGTGAGGTTGAAATCGCCAATCGCCGCAAAGAGATCGAATTGATCGCAACGCAGCAAGACATTGAACGCGAAACCATGCGTATTGTGCAAACGGCTGAGGCAGAAAACACCGCCAGCACGAGCCGCGGCCTGGCTATCCGTGCGCAAGCCGAAGCAGAAGCTGACGCAGAAAAGATTCGTGCCATGGCTCAAAAAATCCGGGCGGAAGTGGAGGCTGAAGCTCTGACCTTGATGAACCATGCCCACAACACCTTGTCTATCGAAGCGCGTGCATCTGCTTTGCGTATGCGTTTGGTGGAAAAAGCCGAGGCCATCATCCGCGAATCTGTGCGTCCGATGGAGCGCATTGAAGGTATCAAAATCATGCACGTTGATGGTTTGGGCGGCAGCGGCGGTCACGGCGGTGGTGACAATTCTTCGCAAGCCGGATTCGCTGACGGTATTGTCAATTCCGCATTGCGTTTCAGAGCGCAAGCACCTATCGTGGACCAACTGCTCAAGGAAATTGGGTTGGAAGGCGGCGACATTCAACGCTTGGTGTCAGGCGTGTCGGGTGCAAATGCTGGCATGACAGACACCCCAGCGATCAAGGAATAAGTTTGTGATTCAGGTCTACACCTCCAGCGTGATTGACGCCACTGCAGACGATGTGTGGGCGCGCATCAGAGACTTCAATGCGCTGCCTATTTGGCATCCCAGCATTGCTGACAGCCGTATTGAAAATAACCAACCCTCAGACCGTGTCGGGTGTGTTCGTTATTTCCATTTGCGAGACGGCGGCGTCATTCGCGAACGCTTATTGGCATTGTCGGACTATGACTTCACTTGCAGCTACAGCATCTTAGAAAGCCCCATGGGTGTCGAAAATTACGTTGCCACCTTAAAGCTCACACCGGTGACCGATGGAGGCCGTTGTTTCGCTGAGTGGAGCGCCGAATTTGATTGCGCAACCAGTCGTGAAACTGAACTTTCACAAATGATCGGTCAAGGCGTGTTTCAAGTTGGATTTGATGCCCTTAAACGGTATTTCTCTTCACGCCGCTGATGGGCTTGCAGCGCGTTGTTCGCTCTTGTGTTGTGGATGCGCCTATTGAGCGTGTGTGGGAAGTGCTGCGTGACTTCAACAGCCACGATCAATGGCACACCGTTGTCGCACAAAGCGCTATTGAAGACCAAAAAACCTCTGACCGCGTGGGGTGTGTGAGGAATTTCACACTGGCCGATGGCAACCATGTGCGCGAGATGTTGTTGAGTTTGTCTGACAAAGACTATGTCAGCACCTACACAATTGTTGAAGCCACGGTACCTCTGATGCGTTATGTCGCCACGGTCACGCTCAAACCAGTGACCGACGGCAACAGAACCTTTTGGCATTGGGCCTCGACCTTTGAAGCGCCGGCAGGCATGGAGCGGGAACTGCGCGACATGGTGGCCCACGGTGTGTATGAAGCTGGTTTTGCCAACTTAAAACATTTTTTGGCAGCGGGCACATCTCTTTCGCGATCTGCACCATTGGCCCCATCCGTTGTGGGCATGGGGGTGGTGATTCAATCGCCGGCGATTCGCATGCGCGAATATGGAAAGCCGACAGAAATGCAATTAGAAACCATCACAGTTGCGCCCCCGGCAGCGGGAGAAGTGCGTATTCGGCAGACCGCGGTTGGCGTCAATTATTTTGATGTGTATTTGCGCAAAGGATGGATGCCTGAATTTTTGCCCTTGCCAGGAACTCCAGGCATGGAAGCCGCGGGTGAAGTCATCGATGTGGGTCCGGGCGTGACCAGTTTGTTGCCCGGCGACCGGGTGGTTTATATGTGTCCAATGCCGGGTTCCTACACAGGTGTCAGAAATGTTCCAGTCTCGTGCACCACCCGCATACCACCCGATATTCGAGATGAAGTGGCTGCGGCCTTGCTGCTTAAAGGGGTAACAGCAGATTATTTATTGCGCGATTTAGGACATATTCAATCGGGTAGCCGTGTATTGATTCACGCTGCAGCGGGTGGTGTGGGGCAGTTGGTCAGTGCTTGGGCAGCAAGCAAGGGTGCCTTGGTGATCGGCACCGTGTCAACACCAGAAAAAGCTCGCATAGCCAGAGACCATGGTTGTCACCATGTGATTGTGGGACGCCATTACCAATTTAGCCAAGCGGTGCAAAGCATTTGCGAAGGGGCCGATGTGGTGATTGATGGGTTGGGCAATGCCGC
>JALRAA010000069.1 GCA_023262645.1 Burkholderiaceae bacterium | reverse complement strand
CGATGCCTGTGAAGCCAGCAGCGCTCAGCGCTTCAATTTGCACCACCGAAAACAACTTGTCCGCATCAGCCCCGCCGTATTCGGCAGGCATGCTCATGTTCAAAAAGCCCAAAGCACCTGCCTTCTTCCAAACCGCCTTGTCCACAAAACCTTGCTGCTCCCACGCGGCGTGATACGGTGCAATTTCCGCTTGCATGAAACGCAGAAAACTGTCACGAAATGCATCGTGCTCGGAGGTGAATAGGCTTCTTTCAATCATGTGACCCTTTTCTCTACCATGGGAAAACCCTGTGGCAGATCTTCCTATAATTTTGGATTTACGTCTCGGAGTTTTACCAATGACCTGGCAACAAATATACGACCCCTTGGGCAACATGTTTTTATCCACTTTGCTTGCTGCAGTTCCTGTGGTGGTGATGTTGGCAGGTTTGGGTTTCTTCCACTTGAAAGCCCACGTAGCCGCCGGTTTGGGTTTGCTCGCAGCGTTGGCAATTGCCATCGTGGTTTACGGTATGCCGACCGAAATGGCTGCGAACGCTGCTTTTTACGGGGGCCTCACCGGCTTATTGCCCATCGGCTGGATTGTGTTGAACATCATTTTTCTTCATCAACTCACCGAGCAAAACGGCAGTTTCAAAATACTTCAAGATTCCATCGCAGGCATCACCGAAGACCGTCGTTTGCAATTGTTGTTGATCGCTTTTGCATTTGGTGCGTTTTTTGAAGGGGCAGCCGGTTTTGGTACCCCTGTGGCGGTGACCGCTGCCATTTTGATCGGCTTGGGTTTTTCCCCGCTGGCCGCCTCTGGTTTGTCGTTGATTGCAAATACCGCACCGGTCGCATTCGGTGCGTTGGGAACGCCCATCATCACTTTGGCCAAGGTGCACGGCTATGACGCCATGGCGGTGTCGGCCATGGTCGGCAGACAACTGCCCTTTTTCTCTTTGTTGGTTCCGTTTTGGTTGATTTGGGCGTTTGCGGGACGCCGTGCCATGTGGGAAATTTGGCCTGCCATTTTGGTCACAGGTGCCAGCTTTGCCATCATGCAATTTTTGGTGTCTAACTTCATTGGCCCCGAACTGGTTGACATCATCGCTGCGGTGGTGAGCATGGCCTCGCTGGTGACTTTTTTGCGTTACTGGCAACCCAAAACCATCTGGACATCTGTCTCACTCAAAGGCCATGAAAACGATGGTGGACAAGCCCAACCTGCCCGCGCTGTCACCCAGCACTCTCGCGCCGATGTGATTCGCGCATGGACCCCTTGGGCCATATTGACCGTATTCATCTTTATCTGGGGCTTGCCCGTCGTCAAAACTTGGCTCAACTCGATTTTTGCGCCGCAGTTTGCTATGCAGGGATTGCACAATTTGATTGAAAAAATGCCTCCTGTGGTACCGGTTCCCAAACTTGAAAGCGCAATCTATACACTCAATCTCTTGTCCGCTACAGGAACAGGCATCTTGCTGTCTGCGATTGTGGGTGGCTTGGTGATGAAGTACAACCCTTGGAACTTGGTGCAAATCTTTTTCAAGACCTTGTGGTTGGTTCGTTATTCGTTGCTCACCATTGTGTTGATGCTGGCATTGGGTTACCTCACCCGCTATTCCGGCACCGACACCACACTCGGTTTGGCGTTTGCAAACACCGGCGTGTTCTATCCGTTTTTCGGCACCCTGATGGGTTGGTTAGGTGTTGCGCTGACGGGTTCAGACACGGCATCGAATGTCTTGTTTGGTGGCATGCAAAAAGTAGCTGCCGAGCAACTGGGACTGTCACCCAACCTGATGGGCGCGGCCAACAGTTCGGGTGGGGTCATGGGCAAAATGATCGACGCACAGTCCATCGTGGTGGCTTCAACCGCCACGCGCTGGTTTAACCACGAAGGCGACATTCTTCGCTATGTGTTCTTCCATTCAATCGCGTTGGCATGCTTGGTGGGCATTTTGGTCACTTTGCAAGCCTATGTGTTCCCATTCACCCTGATGGTGGTTCACTGACACTTGAACGGCAGCCGTTCTAGCCAGAACGGTTGCCAAGCCTCAAGTTTCATTGGCCTGTGTCGACCCTCTTGAGATGAAACTACGCCCATTTATCTCTCAAGGTCACCCATGAAGACAACTATCACTCTGCGATTCCTTTTACTGGTTTTGACTGCGATGGTGGGCTGCGCTGCCCCTCCTGAGCTCACCACCCAGGAAGCTGCGCCTTTTCACGTGGTGCTCGGCTCCAACAACTACGGTTACCCTGCCTCTCAAGTTCAGTTGATCAGCTCTGTTCAGGGAGAGCGTTTTGAAACCCGACACAGCAAATTGCGTTATCCCGAATGCATGTCAGGCTATTTGGAGTTCGTGGAATTTTCTGGCCTGTTGGATAGCAGTGCTGTGGCGGCCTTGGGTGGGCTGGTTCAAAACATTCAGCCCTGCGTCAGAAAAAATGGCAGCCGGGTTGTTTCACCGGTCTACATGAACTCTGTCCAAGGCGAATTAGCCCTTGGCATGCAAGTGGGTCAATGGTTCAGAACCCAGTCCATTGAATTGGTGGTGACCGAAGGCCAACTCTGTGAATCTGCTTGTGCAGTGGCCTTTTTGGGGGCATCCTTCAAACGTGTTCAAGCCACTGGGCGCGCCATCTTGCATTTCAATGGCGAACAGGGCCGCGGATTGGACTGCGCACGCTCCACCGACATGATGCCCTTCAAAAGTTATTTGATCGCAGTCAAAGGCAATCAAGCGGGTCAAAACTTGTATAACCAAGCATTGACCTATTGCAGAAGCGGCAAAGGATGGGATTTGTCTTGATATGCCAGTGATCGTGATTGCCAACCCCAAAGGGGGATCTGGAAAATCCACCCTGTCCACGAATGTGGCAGGGTTTTTTGCTTCGCGCGGCCATGCGGTCATGCTGGGCGATGCGGATGTTCAGCAATCATCCAAGCTTTGGCTGGATTTGCGCCCTCCTGCGGCCACTCCCATTTCCACTTGGGAATTGCAAGCCGATCTGGTGCTGACGGCCAAACCCCCCAGAGGAACCACCCATGTGGTGATTGACACGCCCGGTGGCTTGGGAGGGTGGCGCTTCAAAGAAGTGGTGAGTCGCGCCGACAAGTTGCTCATACCCATCATGCCAAGTATTTTTGACATGTACGCGGCACAAGCTTTCATCACACAGGTTCGCGAAATCACCAAGACCACAAAAACCAAGCTTGGCATCATCGGCATGCGGGTGGATGAACGCACAATAGCCGCGAGCAAATTGCGCGAATTCATGGCCAAGCTCGACGTACCCATCGTGGGCTATTTGCGTGACACCCAATACTATTTGCACTTAGCGGCGCATGGCCTCAGCCTGTTTGACATCACCCCTGCCAAAGTAGAAAAAGACTTGCAACAGTGGCAAGTGATTTGCCATTGGTTAGAAAGCTGATCAGCGCAAAAAATTCAAAATAGCTTGCGCCACTTTGGCTGGCGCTTCCCGCTGGGGAAAATGCCCCACGCCGGGTAACAGTTGTCTTTCGTAGCGGCCAGTGAAAAATTTCTCTTTGTGGGCGGATGTGGCTGGCAAGCTGACGCCGTCTACCGCTCCATGAAGCATCAGGGTCGGCACATCCAACACAGGTGCAGGGTGCAACGCTTTTTCATCTTGCGCATAGTAGGCATCCGGCTCGGCATGCCCCCAGCGGTGCTGATAGGAATGCAAGGTGACCTCTGCCCAATCGGGTGTGTTGAAGGCCATGGCTGTCTGCTCAAACTCATCGGGCAAATACCATCCACTGGGCGCCCAGGTGTCCCACATGCGTTGGGCAAAAGCCTTGCCTTCTGCGCGCACGGTGCGTTTGCCTCGTTCAGTGGCCATGAACCAGTGGTACCAATAAAGTTGGGTTTGTTCCATGCTCAGAGGTTGAGAGGGATCGTTGGTGCCATAGCCCACCGATATCAATACCATGTGGCTGGCAATACCCGGTAGCAATCCGCAAGCATTCGCCACAGCGCGAGCGCCCCAGTCGTGACCAACCAAAACGGGTCGATGCAAATTCAACGCTTGCACAAACTCCACCATGTCTCTGCCCAATGCGGACAATTGCCCGGTACGTGGGGTTGCGTCTGACAAGAAAGTCGTGGGCAAAAAACCGCGAAGCGCCGGGGCCACCACCCTGTACCCGGCTTGCACCAACTCGGGAACCACATGGTGCCAACAACGAATACTGTCAGGCCATCCGTGGGCCAACACAATGGTTTTATCGGCTTGCGGGTTCCATTCCCTGTAGCCCACACGAAGCAAAGAAGTTTCTACGAATTGCATGTCCATCTGTTTGGTCTTGTTTATCTGAGTAGTGGCCCACGCAGGCATGCAATGAGCTGAATGTTTTTGAGCACGGTGCCGTAATTGACCACGTCCCACTGGGTGACCTTGGTCATGTTGATCAATTTGGCTCCCGTTTGCATTTGTCCTTCATAGCCATACAGCGCGCGGTATCTGTAGCGACTGCGGTCACAATCGAATTCGACCCATTTGGCGACAGACAACACATTTTGTGCCGTTGGTGACCCATAGTTTGTGAGCATCCAAATGGTGGAATTTCGATTTTTGCTTTGCACCAAGGTACCGCGGTCAATCAAAATCGTATCCCCATCGCCACTGGAAAAATACGACCATTCTGCAAATGCCATCGAGTGAAGGCACAGTGCTGCGCCCATCAACCAGCGGATTGGAAAATAAGAATTGCCAGAATGAAATCGTTGAGTGATCACAAAACAATCAATGGGGTGCAGCAGGTAGTCGAGGCACTTTGGCAAAGTCAGCGGGAATGTCGCCAGTCAATGCCTCCAAAAAGCTCACGATCTGCGATACATCCTCGTCTGACAACTGCTTGCCCAATTGCAACTGCGCCATGACTTTCACCGCCTGGGGCAATGTCTCGACAGAGCCATCGTGAAAATAGGGTGCAGTGACAGCGACATTTCGCAACTGCGGGACTTTGAACATGAAGGCGTCCGCTTCATTTTTGGTGTCGTGAAAGCGCCCTTTGTCGTAGCCTTTGAACGCATCTTTGGGTGTGCTGCCAGTGACCTGCCAGTAGTCTTGCGTGATACCAAATTTTTGATAGGTTTGGCCGCCCACAGTCACGCCGTTGTGGCAACCGACACAACCCGTGCTGATGAATTTTTCCAAGCCCAGTTTGGCGGATTTCGACAAGGCCTGGGCATCGCCTTTCAAGAACCGGTCAAAGGGTGCAGGGGTCAAAAGCGTTCTCTCAAATGCACCAATCGCCCGACTCCAATTCTCCACGCTGACGGGTTTTGCATCTGCGGGATAGGCTTCTTTGAAAAGCGATGCGTAGCCCAATTGGGCGAGCTTTTTTTCAACCTGCTCATTGGTGGTGTTGCCATAAGCCACGGGGCTGAGCAAAGCTTTGAACGCTTGCTCCTCTACCGTGGCACGGTTTCCGCCGTAATGTTGGGCCACCAACAAAGAGGTGTTGAACACGGTGGGAGCGTTGCGGGGGAGAACTTTGCCATGAATACCCACCGACAAAGCCAATGCATCTGCACCATGGTAAGCAGGGTTATGGCATGTGACACACCCCAGTCTTCCGTCCGAAGACACACGGGTTTCGTAAAACAAGGCCTTGCCAAGTGCCACACGACGGGGCGTGAGTTCATTGTTTTCCAACGCATCTGTGGCGGGCAGTGGTTTGAACAACGCATTGGCCTTGCTGATCAAGGCTTGGTCGTCGTTGTCAGAAAACGCCAATAACGGCGCGGTCAATGCGACAACCACGGTTGCGCATACCGCAGCAGATACCCACATCCCATTTTTTGACTGATTCATATGTGCCCTTAAAACAAACCCACAATATTGCCCGCGTCGTCAATGTCAATCGCATGCGCGGAAGGCACTTTGGGTAGCCCTGGCATGGTCATGACTTCGCCGCAAACCATCACCACAAATTCAGCGCCTGCAGCCAACCGCACTTCACGAATATGCAAGGTATGGCCAGTGGGTGCACCCAAGGCCTTGGCATCGGTAGAAAAAGAATATTGGGTTTTAGCGATGCAAATAGGATAGTGGCCGTACCCTTGCTCTTGCAATTTGTCGATCATGGTTTTGGCCTTGGCATCCGCAGAAATGCCTTGGGCACCATAAATTTTTTGCGCGATGGTTTTGGCTTTGTCCCACAAACTGTCTTTTTCATCGTAGACATATTGAAATTGATTGGCTTGTTCGCACAAATCCACCACCACATGCGCCAAGTCAACCGCACCGGCACCACCATGGGCCCAGTGTTTGGCAACCACCACTTTGGCTCCGTATTCAGCACACGCTTTTTCAAGCATGGCAATTTCAGCCGCTGTGTCTTCGGTACGGTGGTTGATGGCCACCACGCAAGGCAAGCCGTAATGGGTACGGATATTGTGCAAATGCTTTTGCAAATTCACCATGCCTTTTTCAAGTGCAGGCAGGTTTTCAGCACCCAGCTCTTTGACAGCAACACCACCGTGGTATTTGAGCGCTCTGACAGTGGCGACCAACACCACGGCAGAAGGTTGCAAGCCAGACTTTCTGCATTTGATATCGATGAATTTTTCTGCCCCCAAGTCGGCACCGAAACCCGCTTCCGTCACGACGTAATCGGCCAGTTTGCTGGCGGTGGCTGTGGCAATCACGGAGTTGCAGCCATGGGCAATATTGGCAAACGGTCCTCCGTGGATGAAAGCCAAGTTGTTTTCAAGGGTTTGTGCGATGTTGGGGGCAAGAGCATCTTTGAGAAGTGCCGCCATGGCACCATGTGCTTGCAAATCACTGGCCAACACTGGTGCACCTGACATGTTGTATCCCACCACGATACGGCCTAAGCGCGCTTTCAAATCTGACAAACTGGTGGCGAGACAAAAAATGGCCATCACTTCAGATGCGACCACAATGTCAAAGCCATCTTCACGCGGCACGCTGTTGGCGGTACCGCCCAAGCCCACCACCATTTGTCGCAATGCACGGTCATTCATGTCAATGACACGCTTCCAACTGATGCGGCGGGTATCAATGTTCAAGGCGTTGCCATGGTGAATATGGTTGTCCAACATGGCAGACAACAAATTGTGCGCCAGACCGATGGCGCCAAAGTCGCCGGTGAAATGCAAATTGATGTCTTCCATGGGCACCACTTGTGCCATACCACCACCGGTTGCACCGCCCTTCATGCCGAAGACAGGCCCCAATGAAGGCTCGCGCAAACAGAT
>JALRAA010000068.1 GCA_023262645.1 Burkholderiaceae bacterium | reverse complement strand
ACAGCTCTGCTGGCTTAATTAAAAGCCCACAACAGAAAAACAATCAACCGGTGCCTTGAAATGATAAACTTTGGAATGACCAACCAAATCATCACCTTTGTCAACAAAATGGACCGAGAAGTGCGCGACCCGTTGGACATTCTTGACGAAGTGGAACGCGAACTGGGCATGCCGTGTGTGCCGATGACTTGGCCGGTCGGACAAGGCAAAAGTTTTGGCGGCATCGTCAATTTGCGAACACAAGCCATGACGGTGTTTGAGTCTGGCAGTGAACGCCTGCCACAAGACTTCGAAACCATTTCGCTCACCGAACAAACCGTCTTGTCGCAACGTTTTGGCCTGTCTTGGGCCGCAGCCATGGAGAGCATGGAATTGGCCACTGGCGCATCGCCTGCGTTCGACAGGAACGCGTTTTTGAACGGTAAACAAACGCCGGTTTTTTTCGGTTCGGGTGTCAACAATTTCGGGGTCATGGAAGTGCTGGATGCGCTGGTTGATCTCGCGCCTTTTCCGCAGTCGCGCAAAAGCTCGCTGATGGTCAACAAGCAAATGGTGGAAAAAACCATTCAACCTGAAGACAGCGGTTTTTCTGGCGTGGTGTTCAAAGTACAGGCCAATATGGACGCCAACCACCGCGACCGGATCGCTTTTGTGCGTGTCGCCTCCGGCAAATATTCGCCCGGCATGAAAC
Source organism: Burkholderiaceae bacterium (assembly GCA_023262645.1). Classification (GTDB taxonomy): domain Bacteria; phylum Pseudomonadota; class Gammaproteobacteria; order Burkholderiales; family Burkholderiaceae_C; genus Limnohabitans. The sequence continues at coordinate 6,572 of JALRAA010000068.1, read as the reverse complement.
TCAAAGTACAGCGCAGCGCCAAAGAATTGCGGCCCACCTCGGTGGTGACGTTTCTCAGCCAGCGGCGCGAAGCCGTTGAAGAAGCGTACGCAGGGGACATCATTGGCTTCACCACGCACGGCGGGGTACAACTGGGCGACACCATCACCGACGGCAGCAACCTGCAATTCACTGGCTTGCCTTTTTTCGCGCCGGAGTTGTTCATGACGGTATTGCTGAAAAACCCGTTGCGTACCAAACAACTGCAGACCGGTTTAGAGCAACTGGGCGAAGAAGGCGCGATACAGGTGTTTCGACCCGAGGTTGGCGGTCCGATGTTGCTGGGGGCTATCGGTCAATTGCAATTTGAAGTGGTTCAACACCGACTCAAAGCCGAATACGACTGCGATGTCCGACTCGAGGCTTGCCAATACACCGGCGCACGCTGGATCACGGCAGACACCCCGGCGCAATTGCGCGAATTCACCAACGCCTATCCGCAACGCATGGCGTTGGATGCCGCCAATACGTTGGCATATTTGTGTACCTCGCCCTATGACGTGCGGTTGGCGCAAGAGCGTTTTCCACAAATTCACTTTCATCCTTTGCGCGAGCATGCCGGTTTGTCCTTGGGCTCGGCAGGCTGAAACCAGCGTATGCGCAAAGAATGGCTACCACCCTCTGTGCGACCTGTGGTCTGGCTATCGGTGTGGTTGTTGGTTGGCACATTGCTGTTTGTTCAACCGAGCCAAGACAACCCCATCGGCAAACCTGCTGCCTTGCCTGCTTCACCTAAATCCACCTCACACGCTTGGGTGCTGGAAGCCCAAGGCATGATCGGTCAACCTGCACAAGCACCTGCCGCCCACGCCAGCCATCTGGTGGACCTGCCTGACCACCCTGCTTACGCGCTCGCGGCTTTTTGGTTTGCAGGCAGCAAAGAGGCCCGCCCCGATGTGCGCATCGCCATGTCGTTGTGGTCGCGGCAACAACAAACATGGACCGCGCCGGTGTGGGTGGTTGACCGCCAGACCGCCTCAGCAACCTTGGGCAAAGGCATATTGCACTTAGGCAACCCTGTGGCCTGGGTGGACCAGCAACATCGCCTGCACTTGTTTGTGGTGGGCACCGGCTTGGGCGGATGGGCGGCGGCCCGGGTACTGCATTTGCGCCAAACTGCGGCGAGCAGCTCCGCAGCGGCTGCACCCGCATTTGAAACAGTCGGTCAATTGCCTTTGGGTTGGTTGTGGAACCTGAGCCACTTGGTCCGGCATGCGCCTTTGCCATTGGCCGATGGCGGCATGGTGCTGCCATTGCATTTCGAATTGGGTGGCCACTATCCTGCGTTTGCTTGGTTCAGCCCTGAGGGTGAATTCCAAGGACTGCGCCGGTTGACCGATGTGGGCCAATCGTTGCAACCTGCACCGGTGGCGGTGGACGGCAACCACTGGCTGGCCTATTTGCGCACGCTGGCACCACGCGACAAACTTCAAGTGGTCGCCAGCACCGATGCCGGTCAACATTGGCAACTGCAGCCTGAACTGAACCTGAGCCAGCAAGACACTGCGGTCGCCAGTCTGCGCTTGCCCTCGGGCGAGTGGATGATGGTGCGCAATCCGCTGGAGAGGGTTCGCAGCCAACTGGTGATGCACCACAGCCAAGACGGGTTGAATTGGTCGCCGCCCATCACACTTGCCGAGGGTGGCTCAGGCAGCGAATTTTCCTACCCGTCTATGCGTTGGAGCGAAGACCGACTGTGGCTCTCTTACACGCATTTGCGCCAAGGGATCGCTTGGCAACGCTGGCGTGCAGTGCCCCAAGACAAGGGGGCCCCATGAACGCTTGGCTGGGACACTTCAGCACGGCTTCGTTATTACCTTCCTTGGCCATGCAACAGCTGTTTCACACCGTTGTCTGGCTGGCTGTCTTGAGCTGGTTGGGTGTGCAGTGTTTGCCCTCGTATGACCGGCGCTGGCGCTGGGTCATGTGCAGCATCGCCGCTTTGCTGGTGCTGCTCGTGTGGCAATCGGTGTTGCCGTCGCTGGGCTTGGTATTTCAAACACCCAGTCTGATGACACTGTGCGCTTGCCTCGCGGTGGCTTGGGACGATATCAAAGGCCCATCCAACCGTCTGTTTGGCAGCCACGATACATCGCGCCTCGGCCAGGGGTTGTGGTTGGCGCTGGTGTTGGTCGGTTGGTGCTTGTTGCTCGATGCATTTGGCTGGCTGCCATGGGACATTTACAGCATGGGATTTGAGCCGCGTTTGCTGTGGTGGGCATGGTGGGCATCAGGTTTGTGGATGACCGCTGCTTATGTGTTGCCTTTGCCCGAAGGACATGCCAAAGCCGCGACCTGCTGGCTGGTGGCTACTGGTTTGTTTGTGGCCACCCATGCGCCAACCGGTAATGTGTGGGACGCTTGGTTAGACCCCGGTCTGTGGTTGTTTGCGCATTACCAATGGATCAGGCGCGGTGGGTTTCATCGCACCCGCATCAACCACTCTTGACGCCACAACCATTCGCTGGGCCGCCATACATTGCCCGCATGGACTTGGCCGGGCTTCAAGCGTTGTTCAATGTCCCATCGCACAGCCACACGTTCGCAGACATGCTGGGTTTCACATGGCAAAGGCGGTTCGCTCACCCCACGAGGAACGATGAACCAGGTACCCGGTGTGCGGTCTGAGCCGTCGATCAATGCCTGCAGTTTGGTCTGCTGTGGCACAAACCGGTTATGACCCGGCAACAAAAACTGCAAGCGTTCAAATTCACCGTTGAAACCTTCTGTGACCCACACGGTGTCTGCGGTGGGTCGATCGGTGGTGTTGCCATGAAAATGCACGCGCTCGCCAGACATGCCTTGCAGCAAAGCATTCAAGCCAAACAAAAACAATGCAGCGCACCACAATGCGTGAAGCACCACCGGCTGGGCAGTTCGCCACATGGCCACACACAATACGCACACGCCTGCGCCCGCCAGCGCCACACACAACGCCCAGACCGTGGGCAAAACGCCCAAGCTGTGGGCATGCCATGCCAGCCAACACAACACAGCCAACGCCAACACACTGAGCAGGCCAGTGCTGCGCGCCACCCTGGGTGAGAATTGATTCACATGCATGGCCATCAAGCCGCCCCGCGTTTCCATGTGGTGGCTTACGACTTTGGCGTCAAGAAAAATATTTTGCGCATGCTGGCCGAGCGCGGTTGTAAAGTTACCGTGCTGCCGGCCAAAACGCCGGCAGCCGAAGTGCTCAAGCACAAGCCTGATGGCATTTTCTTGTCCAACGGCCCTGGCGACCCAGAGCCATGCGACTACGCCATTGCTGCGGCCAAAGAATTGATTGAAACTGGCATTCCTACGTTTGGTATTTGCTTGGGTCACCAAATCATGGCCTTGGCCAGCGGTGCCAAAACTTTCAAAATGAAGTTTGGCCACCATGGTGCCAACCACCCTGTCAAAGACCTCGACTCAGGTCGTGTGTCCATTACCAGCCAAAACCACGGCTTTGCGGTGGACGAAAAATCTTTGCCCGCTAACTTGCGTGCCACACACGTTTCTTTGTTCGACGGCACACTGCAAGGTTTGGCTCGCACTGACAAACCTGCGTTCTGTTTTCAAGGTCACCCAGAGGCCTCTCCAGGTCCTCATGACATTGCCTACCTCTTCGATCGCTTCATCAAACTGATGGAGACCAAATAACATGCCAAAGCGGACCGACCTTCAAAGCATTCTCATCATTGGCGCTGGCCCCATCATCATTGGGCAGGCCTGCGAGTTCGACTATTCTGGCGTGCAAGCTTGTAAAGCGCTGCGCGAAGAAGGCTTCAAAGTCATCTTGATCAACAGCAACCCCGCCACGATCATGACCGACCCTGCCACAGCGGACGTTACCTACATCGAACCCATGCAAAAACTTGGGATTTATTGAGATTAACAAAGGCTCCGACAATTCGCCTTGAGTTGGGCTATCTAACGAATCCCAAAGATGCCGCCCGATTAAATGATTCATCTTTTAGAGACACAATCGCGGAAGGCTTAGTTATTGCAATACAGAGGCTCTTTTTATCTGTAGAAGAAGATGCCAAAACCGGCACACTTCGCATCGAAGATCTACGTCGCGCGGGATTGCGAAACCTGTAAACAAATCGTTTTCCCTTATGGGAGAATCTCGCCATGTCTGAAACTGAGCGCTACCAGACCCACGCGCCCGAAAATCTAGAAGAGCGCTTTGCTCATCGCGCGGCCCATATGAAGCCGAGTGAAATTAGGTCGCTCTTTGCAGTCGCCTCGCGTCCGGAGATAGTTTCACTTGCGGGTGGCATGCCCAATCTCTCTGCTATTCCGATGGATGTCATGGCGTCATTGCTTGAGAAATTAGTCCGTGAGAATGGACAAGAGGCGCTCCAATACGGCAGCGGCCAGGGCCACCCAAAATTAAGGGAACAGATCTGCGATGTGATGGCGCTGGAAGGTATCCGTGCCAACCCCGATGATGTGCTGGTAACTACTGGCTCGCAACAAGCGCTGGACTTAATCTCTAGGATTTTTATAGATCCGGGCGATGTGGTGCTGGTTGAGGCGCCTTCTTACGTTGGCGCGCTCGGCACCTTTGCCCAATATGAAGCTCGCGTTGTTCATGTTGAGATGGACCAATCAGGACTTTCGCCTGAAGCGCTCCGTGATGCGATTAAGACCTTGCGCTACCAGGGATCGAGAATCAAATTCATCTACTTGATTCCGAATTATCAGAATCCAACCGGCGTAACTATGCCGAGTTCGCGCCGTACCGAAATCCTAAATATTTGCAGAGAAGAGAAGATATTCGTAGTTGAAGATAATCCTTATGGACTTCTTGGTTTTGATAGACCATCGCCTAATGCGATGCGCGCTGAAGATTCTGAGAATGTAATTTATTTAGGTTCATTTTCAAAAACAATTGTTCCCGGGTTTCGAGTTGGTTGGGCGTTAGTCCCACCAACGCTCCGTGAAAAATTAGTTATCGCCTCTGAATCTTCAATTTTATGTCCATCTAATTTCTCGCAACTAGCAATCTCTAGTTATCTCGCAAACCAACCTTGGCGCGATCAGATTGCATCATTTGTGAATCTGTATCGGGTAAGGCGAGATGCCATGTTGGAGACGCTAGATGCCACTTTTCCAAAATCTGCGAATTGGACGCGACCTAAGGGTGGCTTTTACGTCTGGGTAACTTTGCCGGCCGGAATCGATACCAAGGCGATGATGCCTAAAGCGATTGTTGCCAAAGTTGCTTACGTTCCCGGTAACGCTTTTTACGCAGATGGTCTTGCCTGCAGGTGCGGGTGATAAATGACTCTTAGCCCAGCTTTTCTTACCGTTCATTGAAGCTGGATCTAATCCGTAACCTCCCGGTTCTCTTGGAGGAGCTGTTAAGAGCGTTGGATTGTACTTCGATATCGCTGACCAGAGTTTTTGACCTCCAGGTGTCCATGGCATAGTAGCCCAGAAGCCTTTTCCTTGACTGTGCACCCTATCCCAGAATCCGGCTGCACCGTACTTGTCTTTAGCTTCATCCGGAGTCATACCGAATAAATGGTCAAATTGTTCTTTAAAATCAGAAAGTACGCCATCCATATCACAATATAAACGGTACTTCTTCAAATCAGGATTTAGATCCTCTTTCGTAACTTCAAACAAATCTAACAAACTTTGCATATTATTTTAATTCTGGTAATCCACCAATTTCAGCTGCTCTGGTTTTCCATTTACTGTAGATCTGCTTACTGTTAGCCTGAGTGATAATTCCATCACCTACTAATCCTGTTAAGTATTCATCTACAACTTCTTGGAAGTCTTTCTTTTCGTATTTTGATTTAGCGTATAAACCTTGAATGTTAGCATCTACTTCTTTTGGTAAAAGGAAGTATTTGTAGAATAATTCTGGGTTCTGTCTAATCTTTAATCTTCTAGCTTGATCAGCTCTCATCCATTTGGTAGGCTTCTCTTCAACACCGCTTTGAGTCAAATGCTCAGTCTCATGACGGATAAGATCAGTTAAAGTAGGTTGGATCTTTTGAAGCATGCTAGTACCATCTTCAGGATTGAAAGCAAGAATTAAGTCAATACTTCCTTCATCAGAAGAAGCTTCTCCGTCTACATAGAAGTTACCTTTTTTTACTTCATCAGAAAGAGCGAATTTAAGAGATACCGCTACTTCAGTTGGGGTACCTTTCTCACTCTTACTTTCAAAAGTACCTAAGTATGCTGTCTGCTTCTCAACATTAAGCATCAACCCTAGAGGAGAAAAACCGTATTTTTTAGCTAACTCTCTCTCTTCTTCAGAAGGCTCTCTTTTAGTCTCAACATTATAGCCTTTTAACTTACCGCCTTCTAATAAAGTACGTAAAGCTTCATTAACAGCTTTTCTAACATCTACTATAATAGAACGGTACTTAGTTCCTTCATCAATAGGAGCCTGCTCTTTATTTGAATTCTCCCAATCTCTAAATAGGAAGCTGCCCTTAGCATGAGCTTCTTGCTCGATAGCTTTTAGATTCTCATCAGCATGAACATCAGTGGTGTAGAAAGTTAAATCCTTACCTTCTAAG
>JALRAA010000067.1 GCA_023262645.1 Burkholderiaceae bacterium | reverse complement strand
GGAGAAATAGGATTCACCTGCTCAGACATGTGTTTTTGAAAATTACAAAAATTTTGGATATTGTTTTCCAAGTAACTTCCCATCAAGGATTGCATGGAATGCCCGTAAAACCGGATCATGTTTGCCAACGCAATTTCAGAAAACAAAGGCAATCCACCCGCCTCGGCCTCCAAAATAATTTGCAAATAAATGCTGCGGGTTAAATCCTCATCGGTTTTTGCATCAACCACTTTGAGCATTTCACCTTTGACAACAATGTCTTTGACTTCTTGCAACGTGATGTAGCTTGAAGTTTTTGTATCGTAAAGTCTACGATTCGGGTATTTTTTGATGAGTCTTACCGAATCTACTGAATCAGTAGTTGGTTGGTTATTTGCGTCTTTGGTACGAGGCAAGAATCATCCTGAAAAAATAATGGGTGTATGCGTGTTCAGGCAAAAAACAAACCCCAGAAGATGGTAGGCGCGATTGGACTCGAACCAACGACCCCCACCATGTCAAGGTGGTGCTCTAACCAGCTGAGCTACGCGCCTTCGTTGCCGAAGTAGCCATTCTAGCAGGAACTGAAATTGAAAAATCGAGCCACAACCGTCACAAATGGCGGGGTTTGGCAGCTGCGCTATTGACGATGCGCATGCCTGACGCCGTCAACTGCGCCCACCAAGGTGAGAACTTTTCCCAAGCCCAGCGTGTCAAGAATTTCCACCGTGAAAGTCATTCGCGCCATTTCATGAACAGACTGCGTCTTGACACCAATGACATTGATTTTTTCTTTGGCGAAAACCTCCGAAATATCGCGAAGCAAACCCTGACGGTCATCCGCCAATATTTGAATGTCGACGGCATATTTGGTATCTGCGGTCTTTGTGCTTGCACTGTTCCACGCCACTTCAATCACACGTCCTTGGTCCTTGTTTTGCAATTGAAGGAAATTTGCACAAGCGGCACGGTGAACACTGACACCTTTTCCCTTGGTGACATACCCCTTCACCAAGTCTGGAGGAGCCGGTCTGCAGCATTTAGCCAGTTGTGTGAGCAAAGAATCTACCCCCACCACCAACACATTGCCTTGGGATGATTGAATTTTTGCAGATTGAAATTTTCTTAAAAACTTATCGTCTACTGGCTCTGGTTCAACGGCAGGTCTGAGAGATATTTCGATTTGACGCAAGGACAATTCGTCTTTGCCAACCACCTCAAACAGCTGATCAGCAGTCTCAAAACCTAACTGCTTGGCCAAATCCTCAAACTTCAGAGCAGTTTTTCCCTCACGCTGAAGCGTTTTTTCAACCAACTCTCTTCCACGGGCAATGGTTTCTTGCGCTTTTTGGAAATTGAACCAAGCACGGATTTTGGATTTTGAGCGTTGACTGCCAATGAACTTTAAATCTGGATTGAGCCAATCGCGCGAAGGCCCACCCTCTTTGGCCGCTGTGATTTCAACCGTTTGTCCATTCATCAAAGGTGTGGACAAGGGAACCAACACGCCATCGACTTTTGCACCTCTGCAGCGATGGCCTAATTCGGTATGCACGGCATAGGCAAAATCAATCGGGGTAGCGCCGTCGGAAAGTTCGATGATGGATGCTTCGGGCGTCAAGACATAAATTCGTTCCTCATGGGTTTTTTTAGCGATATTGCTTTGTGATTGGGCTTCTGAACTTAGTTCACGTTCCCAAGCCAGCAACTGCCGCAACACTGCCATGCGTTGCGTTTGGTCAGATGAAGCAGAAAAACCGCCGTAACCTTTGATACCAGCTTCTTTGTATGCCCAATGCGCTGCCACACCGAATTCCGCATGTTCATGCATTGCACGTGTGCGAATTTGAATTTCAACCGCATGACCGTCAGAATTGTTGACCACGGTGTGAAGAGATTGGTAACCGTTGGCTTTAGGCTTGGAAATGTAATCGTCATACTGACCATCCACCGGCACATAATTTTGGTGAACCAGCGATAAGCAACGGTAGCAATCTGACAATTTATCCACAATGATTCGCACTGCACGCAAATCAAAAACATGCTCAAATCCCAAGGATTTACCGCGCATTTTTTTGACAATGCTGAAAATATTTTTGGGTCGCCCCTGTATTTCGGCAGAGATGGACTCAGTGCTTAGCAATTCAACCAATGAAGCCTTGAGTGTCTCAATTTCAAGCTCACGCACATGGCGCTTGGCCTCTAATCGCAGTGCGATTTCTTTGTAAGTCAGTGGTTCGAGTATTCGAAAGGAGAGGTCTTCCATTTCCCACTTTATTTGCCAAATACCCAATCGATTAGCCAACGGCGCAAAAATATTCAAAACAAGACTTGCGAATTCCTCATGCAACGGCAATTTGGTTGCTGTGATGAATTTCAAATGCTGCAACTGCGAAGCCAACAACACCATGATCACGCGCAGGTCTTTGGAAAAAGCAAGCAACATGCGTCGCACATGTTCAATTTGTGAAACAGATGAATTCTGTTTGGCTGATGAGTCACGCGCTGTTTTCTGCAACAGGAAAATCTTGTGCGTTGAAATAGAAAGATCAGTGACTACATTGCCAAAAACTGGCGCCAATGTTTCTTTGGGTTTATTTAAAACATCGCAAACATGCGAAAGATAAATGGCGGCTTGCAACTCCTGAGAAGCGCCAAGACCCCAAAGAATATGACACACCCCATCGCAATGGCTCAAGACCGGCTCGCCACTGAATTCTTTCTTTTCAGCCAGCAAGACGCTTGAGAAGTCAATCGCTTTGGACAAAATATCCGACATACTTATTTCAAATCAATAGTTTTTCAGAGCATGTACGCCCAGAATATCACCGCTCACCCACCTGCTGTTGATCGCTGGATGAATAGAGGAAAATCGCATCACATCATCGTAATAGATCGGATTGTTCATGTCAGAAAAATTTTTAACAGGAAAAATAGCGCTAGTGACCGGTTCTACCAGTGGCATTGGCTTGGGCATCGCCAAGACCTTGGCCCAAGCTGGCGCGGACATTGTGCTCAATGGTTTTGGCGATCACGATCCAGCCATGCGTGAAATTCAATCGCTGGGTGTCAAAACTTTGTTTCATGGCGCAGACATGCGAAAACCTTCAGACATCCAGAACATGGTTGAAACTGTAGAAAAAGCTTGGGGCAAAGTGGATATTTTGGTGAACAACGCGGGTATTCAACATGTCAGTTCTATTGAAGATTTTCCCACCGACAAATGGGACGATGTGATTGCCATCAATCTTTCAAGCGCATTTCATACCACCCGATGGGTTCTGCCCGGTATGCGTGAGAAAAATTGGGGTCGCATCATAAACATTGCTTCGGTCCATGGCCTGGTGGCTTCGACCAACAAATCTGCATATGTAGCAGCCAAGCATGGTTTGGTCGGTTTGACCAAAGTCACTGCGCTAGAAACCGCCACGACTGGCGTCACTTGCAACGCGATATGTCCTGGCTGGGTGCTGACACCGCTGGTACAACAACAAGTAGATGCCAAAGCAACCGCTTTGAATGTTTCTATCGCTGACGCCACCAAACAATTACTCAGCGAAAAAGAACCTTCCATGCAATTCACCACCCCAGAAGAACTGGGTGCACTGGCCGTTTTCTTGTGCTCGGCTGCTGGCAACAATGTGCGTGGCGCGGCTTGGAACATGGACGGTGGATGGGCAGCGCAATGACCATGCTCAATGAACCCTCCATCAAACAGTGGATACCCAAAGGGTGAATATTCAGTTCATCAAAAAGTAAGCGTCAATCTGTTGAGATTTTTCATAGACTGATTTATCGTTATGTCCATGAAAAAAATCACTCGCAACCCTGCTTCCGAAGCTTTTGCCGCCCGCTTGCGACTTGCCATGAAACAAGCCGGGCTCAAATCATCTGCCACGCAATTGGCTGACGCATTCAATCTTCGCTACTGGGGCGAAGGGATCACCGCACACGCAGCCCGAAACTGGATCACGGGCGTTTCCATCCCCAAACCGGACAAAATCAAAACGCTGAGTGAACTGCTACAAATCAGTCCTCACGATTTATTCTTTGGTCCGGAAGCTTCAAACCTGCCGGTCAACGAACCTGTGCAATTCCAAAACTTATGCATGGGCGATACCCAAATGTTGAAACAATTTTTAAGGCTCAATCCCGAGCACCAAAGAATGATTCGCCACTGGGTTTTTCTGGCCTACCTGTACCAAGAAGACCAACTTAAAAAGCCATTTTCTGGACAAAATTAGTGGCTATCCATTCTCAGATTGCAGCAGCACAACCGCTTGCGCTTCGATGGACATCCCCTGACCCACTGGCCCTAACTTTTCAGCGGTTTTTGCTTTGACATTGACCTGCTCGATCGATAAGCCCAATATGCTGGCTATGTGTTTGCACATATCGGGAATGTGGCTTGCCAGTTTCGGTGCTTGGGCAATCACAGTCGCGTCAATGTTCATGATTTGCCATTGACGTGATTGCATTTCCTCACGCACGTGTAGCAATAGCTTTTTTGAGTCAGCATTTTTCCATTGCACATCCGTATCAGGAAAATGTTTTCCTATGTCGCCCAAAGCCATGGCGCCCAACAAAGCATCGATGATGGCATGAAGCAACACATCTGCGTCCGAATGACCGAGCAAACCCAGCGTATAAGGAATCTGAACCCCGCCAATCACCAACGGCCTGCCGGGCACCAAAGCATGCACGTCCCAGCCTTGTCCGATGCGAAATCCTGTGGTCATGGTTTGTTCCTAGGTTGGAGAATGGGTTGAGCGGGATCTGTCGGACAAAATGGCTTGCGCCATTTGCAAGTCTTCTGCATATGTCACCTTGAAATTGAACGCTGCCGAAGGCACCAACAAGGGCGAAAAGCCTGCGTGCTCTATTGCACTGGCTTCATCCGTCACCGATTGACCCGCTGATACCAAAGCCTGCCGAAGCAGACCCAACCTGAACATTTGCGGGGTCTGTGCCAACCATTTGCCGGAACGGTCCAGTGTCTTCCCAACTCGACCATGGCTTTCTTCTTTCAGCGTGTCTGGCAACGGCAAGGCCAATAAACCGCCTACCGGGTCTTCAAAACAAGCCAGTAAGAGTTTTTCTACCAATTCAGGCGTCAACAAACAGCGGGCGGCATCGTGCACCAGCACCCATTCATCAAGCCCCACGCCTTTGTCTATCAACGCATTCAAACCTGCCAATACGCTTTGGGCACGGGTTGCACCACCGGTATGACTTACAAAGAATTCCGATTGCGGCCACTGCCGCAAAACATCCCCCATGACCAAATCCTCAGGTGCGACGACCAATACGCTTTGCGCCAAGCCCTTCACACTTTGAAAAACCCGCAATGTATGCACCACCATGGGCACGCCATTGAGCAAAGCGTATTGCTTGGGTAAGCCGATGCTGACGCGGCTGCCGCTGCCAGCACAAGGAATCACCACATGAAACCGTCGCTTGAGGTTATCAGCGGCCATGGGTATGGGTCGGATTGAACGTCATTCTCATTGGGCCATTCTAGAATCAGCGCTCACCACCCTCCCCGGTCTCAGGCCGTAGAGGGTGTTTGGCATGTTCAAACCTAAACGCAATGCAACTACCCGACCTGCTTACTACAAAACGATTCACCGTTCATCGACCGCCTGGGTCCGCGGATGCCGCTTTTTTAGCGGCGCTGATTGGTCGCGAAATATCCCAAGGAAGACGCACTGCCATCTTCACTGCAGATGCATTTGATGCACAACGTCTGATGGACGAATTGGTTTTTTTCGCACCTGACTGTCGTTGTGTTTTGTTTCCGGATTGGGAAACGCTGCCTTACGATAATTTTTCACCTCACCAAGATTTGATCAGCGAGCGATTGGCGACGTTATGGCGCATCTCTCAAGGCCAAGCCGATGTCATCATGGTGCCCGCCACCACCGCCCTCTACCGGTTGGCGCCCCCTGCATTTCTTGCAGCCTACACCTTCCACTTCAAAGTCAAACAAAAACTGGATGAAGCACGGTTGAAGTCTCAGCTGACTTTGGCGGGTTACAACCATGTTCACCAAGTGATCAGTCCCGGCGAATACACCGTCAGAGGAGGATTGATCGATTTGTTTCCCATGGGTTCACTGGTTCCGTTCAGGGTCGATTTGTTCGACGATGAAATTGACTCGATACGCACCTTTGACCCTGATACCCAGCGCAGTCTTTACCCCGTGCCTGAAGTGCGTTTGTTGCCTGGTCGCGAGTTTCCGATGGACGATGCAGCCAGGGCGTTGTTTCGCAGTCGCTGGCGAGAATTGTTAGAAGGAGATCCCACCCGCAGCCGACTTTACAAAGACATGGGCAATGGGGTGGCCACCGCAGGCATCGAATATTACTTACCGCTTTTTTTCGAAGAAACCGCCACCGTGTTTGACTACTTGGGCGCCCAAGACACGGTGGTGTTGCATGGTGAATTAGAACCCGTCATACATCGTTTCGCGCAAGATGCGCAAGAACGTTTTCGTTTGTCGCAAGGCGACCCTGAACGCCCTGTTCTGCCGCCCTCGCAACTGTTTCTCAACACCGAACAATTTTTCAGTGCTGCTAACGCACACGCGGTCCTGGCCATCAAACCCAGCACGGACAAAGAGGCGATGCCGTGGGTTGGCCAGTTACCAGATTTGACGGTAGACCGAACGACGGAACAGCCCGCGGCCAAGTTGACAAACCGCATGCAAAGCCAATCGCAACGTGTGTTGATACTGGCAGAGTCTGAAGGCAGATCGACCAGCTTGAGCGATTTGTTGAACACCTGGGGCTTGAAGCCCACTTTATTCGACAGCCTGAACGATTTTTTAAACAGCCAAGCAGCTTTGGGCTTGGCGGTCAGTCAACTGCACACAGGCTTTGCCTGGCTTGAAAAAGGTGTTGACCTGGTCACAGAAACCGAATTGTTTGCGGCTGGGCCCAGTCTTCGCAAAAGACGAAAGCAAGAACAGGTCAGCGATGTTGAATCGTTGATCAAAGACTTGTCTGAATTGCAAGTGGGGGATCCGGTTGTTCACAGCTCGCACGGCATTGGGCGCTACCGAGGTTTGGTCAATATGGACATGGGGCAAGGGGTGGACGAAACAGGTCAACCGTTGCTCCAAGAATTTCTGCATCTCGAATACGCCGACGAGGCCACGCTCTATGTGGACGAGCGCCGCTACAGCGAGATCATCGTCACCCGCGTGACGGTGCCGGTGGGCGAGGACATCGGCTTCCTGCCCGGCGACGAACAGGAGAAGATGGGCCCGTGGATGGGTGCGCTCGACGACAACC
>JALRAA010000066.1 GCA_023262645.1 Burkholderiaceae bacterium | reverse complement strand
AAGACCGAAGGTGCGTTGCAATTGCGCGCTGTGGCTTGGGCGCAAGGCAGTTTGTGGTTGACCGCCGCTGGCGTGGTGGCCATATCTGTGGCCACGCCTTGGGTCAGCCCGCGCATCTTTGACAAGTGGTTCAGCTTTCCCAACGTGCTGATGTTGTTGCCAATTCCGGCCATGACGATGGCTTTGTTCGTGGTGATTTGGCGCAGCCTGTCACGCTTGCCCACGCGCTTTGCCCAAGGCAACCAATACGGTGCGGGCGTTCCCTTTGCCAGCACCGTGGGCGTGTTTTTGTTGTCCTTTTATGGCTTGGCCTACAGCTTGTTTCCTTGGTTGGTCATCGACAAACTCAACATTTGGCAAGCCGCCAGTGCGCCTGAGGCCTTGCTGGTGATTTTTTACGGTGTGGTGGTGGTGTTGCCCGTGATCATTGGCTATACCGTCTATGCCTATCGGGTGTTTTGGGGCAAGTCCTCCCAACTCAAATATTGAATTTTTGAAAGAACAGCATGGCTTACACCGAAAAATTTCAACACCTGGCCGATGTGGCCATGGCTCAAGTGGGCAGCGTGGAAGCCGCTCAGGTCAATGGACTGCTGGCACAAGGGGCCATAGCATTGGACATCCGGGACAAGGAAGAGCATGACGCCGACCACCTGCCAGGCTCTTTGCATGTGAGCCGAGGCAAGCTGGAAATGAACATCGAAGGTGTGGTGCCAGATCTCAACACCACGGTGCTGTGCTACTGCAATGCCAACAACCGTGGCGCTTTGTCGGCCAACACCTTGCGTCAAATGGGCTACGTCAATGCACGCTATATCGCGGGTGGATTGAAGGCTTATCGGGCTTTGGGCTGATCGCCGTGCGCTGGCAGCATCTGACCGTAGCCGGATGCTTGCTGGTGATAACGCTGGCCGTAGCTGCAGTCGAGCGCCCAATCACAGCTGAATGCCTCGTTTGCCCCAAGCCCTTAGGGCAGGGCGTCTACATGGTGCAAGGCCTGGCTGCATTGGGGACATCAGCGAACCGCAATTTCATCTCCAACGCTGGTTTTGTGATCACCCCAGAAGGTGTGATCGTCATTGATGCGCTGGGTTCCCCTGCCTTGGCGCAAGCATTGGTGAAAGAAATTCAACGCATCACACCTTTGCCTATCACCCATGTGTTGGTGACGCATTTTCATGCAGACCATATTTATGGCTTGCAAGTGTTCAAGGCTTTGGGCGCCCGCATCTTGGCGCATGAGGCAGGCAAACAATACTTGCATTCGGACACGGCCAAAGCACGCTTAGTCGCTTCTCGGCGAGAGCTGTCGCCATGGGTAGACGAAAACACCGAATTGGTGTTTGCCGACGAATGGATCACCCAAGACAGGACCTTGAATGTGGGCGGGATGGTGTTTGAGCTCATGCACCTGGGCCCAGCCCATACGGCCGAAGACATGGTGGTGTATCTGCCACTGCAACAGGTTGTGTTCGCCGGGGATGTGATGTTTCGACAGCGCATTCCCTTCATTGGGCAAGCTGACAGCCACCATTGGCAACAAGCCTTGACACAGCTCTCAGCTTTGAACGTGGCATGGGTGGTGCCTGGTCATGGTGCAGCTTCTCAAGATTTCAAGCAAGACCTGCTGTTGACTCTGAATTACTTGCAGTTTGTTCGCACCAGCATGTTGCGTGCTGTTGAAGAAGGCTTGTCATTTGAAGAAGCCTACGAAGCCGCTGATTGGTCGCAGTTCAAACATTTGCCACTTTTTGGGGCGGCCAACCGCATGAACGCCTTCAATATCTTCTTGCAACTCGAGCAAGAAGTCCTGAAACGTTGAAAAACCTAGGGTTTATACCAGTATTTCAATTATTAAAGAAGATATATATTATCACCAGTTAATTTATAAATTTACATTTAAGAAAGATCGATGTGAATAAACTGCCTGGCAAGATTCTGAAAGCTCCAGAATATTTTCTGACCCAGAAAGATATTCAATTGGTGAAATTGGAGGCCATTCAAGGTCGCCGTGATTTCATCACCAAGGCATTCTCTGCAGCAGCTGCCGTCACCGCCAGCGCCGCTGCTGTGGCGCAATCTGCTGCGGAAGGCGACCCCAATATCCTGAACCTGCCCGCCCATGCCACAGGTTTGGGGCAGGGCGTGGCTTCTCCAGGCTATGGCAAGCCCTCTCAGTTCGAAGCCAATTTGCAGCGCCGGCAAAGCCCAGGCCTGACCCAAACCACCCAGGCGTCGGTGTCGTTTGCGCCCTTGCAGTCTTTGTTTGGCATCGTCACGCCCAGCGGTTTGCATTTCGAACGGCATCACCAAGGTTGGTGGGACATCGATCCTTCTCAACACCGCTTCATGATCAACGGCCTGGTGAAGTCCGCCAAGGTGTTCACCATGGACGAGATCATGCGCTTGCCCGCTGTATCACGGTTTCACTTCATCGAGTGCGGTGCCAACACCGGCATGGAGTGGGGCAACGTCGCGGTGCCGACCTGCCAGTACTCGCACGGCATGATCAGCTGCAGCGAGTTCACCGGCGTACCTCTGATCACCCTCTTGGAACATTGCGGTGCAGATTTGAAAGTCGGTCAATTTGTGTTGGCCGAAGGCGGTGATGGTTCTTCCATGACCCGCACCATTCCCATGGGTCTGATCAAGTCGGGTGAGGTTTTGGTGGCCTATGGTCAGAACGGAGAAATGCTTCGCCCTGAAAACGGTTACCCCTTGCGGTTGGTGGTGCCAGGGGTACAAGGTGTGAGCTGGGTGAAATACTTACGCCGTATTGAGCTGGGCGACAAGCCCTATGGCACCAAAGACGAAGCCATTCACTACATCGATTTGCTGCCCGATGGCAGCCACCGCCAATACAGCGGCATACAAGAATGCAAGAGTGTGGTGACCACACCCTCTGGTGGTCAAGCGTTGCTCGACAAAGGTTTTTACAACATCACCGGTTTGGCATGGTCAGGTCGCGGTGCCATCAAAAAGGTAGATGTATCGGTCGATGGTGGCATCAATTGGAAACCAGCTCGCTTGGAGTCACCCGTGCTGAGCAAATGTTTGACACGTTTTAATGTGGACTGGGTATGGGACGGTAAGCCGTGCATCATTCAAAGCCGTGCCACCGATGACTCCGGTTTTGTGCAACCCACCATCAAACAATTGCGCGAGGTGCGCGGCACACGCTCGATCTATCACAACAACGCCATTCAATCTTGGCTGGTGCAAGAAAGCGGTGAGGTCAAAAATGTACAAGTCGCTTGATTCAGCCATGAACACACTCAAGTTCAGTTTGTTGATCTTGGTCTGCACGTCAACGGCACAGGCCCAGCAAAACTTCCAGGGAATTGGCCGCGCTGCCACGCCTGCCGAAGTGGCCAAGTGGGACATCGATGTGCGCCCTGATTTCAAAGGTTTACCCAAAGGGGAGGGAACAGTGGCACAAGGCCAAGATGTCTGGGAAGCCAAGTGCGCCAGTTGCCACGGTATTTTTGGTGAGTCGAACGAGGTGTTCAATCCACTGGTCGGTGGTGTGGTGGCCGAGGATGTGAAAACAGGTCGCGTGGCCAAGCTCAATGACAAATCCTTTCCAGCCCGCACCACCTTCATGAAAGCGGCCAGCTTGTCCACCGTCTGGGATTACATCAACCGCGCCATGCCTTGGAATGCACCCAAATCTCTGAGTACAAACGAGGTCTATGCGGTCACGGCCTACCTCTTGAATTTGAGTGGCGTGGTGGACGACAACTTTGTGCTGAATGAAAAAACCATCGTCCAAGCGCAGACCCGCATGCCCAATCGCGATGGCATGACCACCCAGCACAACTTATGGCCGGGCAAGGAATTGGGTGGCACCAGCATGCCCGATACGGCCAATATTGCTTGCATGAATAACTGCGCCACCGAAGTCAAAGTGACTTCCATGCTGCCCGACTTTGCCCGTGATGCGCACGGCAATTTGGCCGATCAAAACCGTTTGGTAGGTCAGCAAAAAGGCGTCAACACATTGCGGGTCTCCGGCACCACTGCTGCCAAACCAACACCTGCACCCAAAGGCCCTCCTGAGGCTGTGCTTGGTTTGCTTCATGCCAACAACTGCCTGAGTTGCCATGGCCTGGACAAAAAAGTGGTAGGGCCAGCTTTCATCGATGTGGCTGGTAAATACCCAGGCAAAGTGGATTACCTGGTCAACAAAATCATCACTGGTGGATCAGGCGTGTGGGGAGCGATTCCCATGCCGGCTCAAACACTCAAACCCGCTGACGCCAAAGCCATCGCTGAATGGTTGGCTGCCAGTCACAAACCCTGAATTTTCAAAGGAGAAGAGAGATGCAAACACGTCGCGACGCACTCAAACGCAGTTTTGCGGTAGCCAGTCTGTTGATGGGTGCTGGCATGTTGCCTGAATTGGCGCATGCTTTCGAGAAATCGGCTTTCGAAGCCAAAAATCTGGCTGATGTTTTCAAGGCTCTGGGATTGCCCATGCCTAATGAGAGTAAGGAAGTTGCTCTCACCGCACCCGATATTGCCGAAAACGGTGCGGTGGTCCCCATGACCGTTCAAACCAGTTTGCCAGGTGCAAAAAAACTGCTGCTGTTGGTTGAGAAAAATCCGTCACCTTTGATCGCGCAGTTTGTGATCCATCCCGCCGTGGATGCCAATTTTCAAACCAGAGCAAAGATGGGTGAGTCCTGTGACGTATTTGCCGTGGCTGTCATGGCAGATGGCAAAACGTTGTTTGCAAAAAAGGAAGTCAAAGTCACCCTCGGTGGTTGCGGCGGTTAACTGTTCATCAATTCAAGGAGAAACAACATGGCAGATCCCATGCGCATTCGCGCCCAAGCAGCAGGTGAAAAAATCAATGTCCGTGTCTTGATGAGCCATGAAATGGAGTCAGGACAACGCAAAGACGCCAACGGTGCCATCGTGCCGGCTTGGCACATTCAAGAAGTAACTGCTACCCACAATGGCCTAGCAGTTTTTTCAGCAGAGTGGGGTCCCGGTGTTTCAAAAAACCCATTCTTGCAATTCACCCTCAAAAATGGAAAAGCTGGCGACAAAATCAGCGTGAGTTGGAAAGACAACAAAGGCGATACACGCACCGATGAAGCCACGGTGACCTGATATGCGCCATCTATCCTTTTCTTTGACCGCAGTGGCCTTGGCCGCTATTTCCTCTGTGACTTGGGCCCAAAAAACAGCTTCTGACGGCATCGCTGAATACCGTGCCATGTTGCAAGATGGCAATCCCGCCGATTTATTTGAGGCCAAAGGTGAAGATTTGTGGAAGCAAGCACGGGGTCCCAAACAATCTAACTTGACTCAATGCGATTTGGGCAAGGGCCCGGGGCAGGTGAAAGGTGCTTGGGTTGAGTTGCCGCGTTACTTTGCAGATACCCAAAAAGTGCAGGATCTGGAATCGCGATTGTTGACATGCATGGAATCGCTGCAAGGCTTTGATGCAGAACTAATTCGCAACACACCTTATGGAAAAGGTGAGCAAGCCACTGTCACCGCTTTGGCCACGTGGGTGGCCGCTGAATCCAAAGGGATGAAATTCAATTTGCCCCAAACCCACGCGGAAGAAAAACGCATGTTTGAGTTGGGTAAAAAATTGTTTTACTTCCGTTCTGGGACGCATGACTTTGCGTGTGCGACTTGCCATGGTCAAGACGGCAAACGCATTCGATTGCAAGACCTCCCCAACTTGACCACAGCCGCTGGTGCAGGGCTGGGCTTTGGCGCTTGGCCCGCCTACCGTGTGTCGAATGGTCAGATGTGGAGCATGCAATTGCGTTTAAATGATTGTTATCGCCAACAAAGGTTTCCGTATGCCGTGTTTGGAGGTGACGCCAGCACTGCTCTGGGTGTTTACTTAGGCGTGACCGCCAAAGGTGTGGCTACTACCGCACCGGCTATTCGACGTTAATAGGCGAAGGAAAACAACATGAACTCGATCAAATTTTGCGGTTTGTCATTGACTGCTCTTCTTTTGGTTTCTTGCGCCACACCTGACAACACAAGCCATTACCAAGATGATGTGCAAAAGATTTTGGCTGCCTCATTTCGAGCAGAGGGTCAAGCCGGTATGGACCGATTGACCCCAGATGAAGCAAACCGCTTGTGCAGTGAAGCCGATTACATCGGCAAGCCTTTGAATGACAAAGTTGCTGAAAAAATTCGGTCTGAAAACTATAAAACAATTCAATGGCCTGCCAACGGACAGTTCATAGGAGACTACAAAATAGGTGAGACGATTGCTCAAGACGGTCGAGGAAAAACCTGGTCGGACAAAGAAGGTTCTGTGAATGGGGGTAATTGCTACAACTGTCACCAAATCAGTAAAACAGAAATCTCATACGGGACGTTAGGCCCCAGTTTGTACAACTACGGCAAGTTACGTGGAATCACGGAGGTGGACAGCTCAACCGCCAAGCCGATTGTTGAATATACCTGGGCCAAGCTATGGAACGCCAGAAGCTATAACGCATGCTCGAACATGCCACGCTTTGGTCACAACGGCATCTTGACTGAAACCCAGTTGCGCCATTTGATGGCTTTATTACTTGATCCGAAATCACCCGTTAACCAATAAGCAGGACCTGTCATGAACTTGACCAAACGTGAATTCATGCAAGTGCTGGGAGCGGGCATGATGGCTGGATTGCCCATGGGCAGTTATGCGCAAAAAGATGCTGCCGAAGCAGAAGGTTTGTACGAGATGCCTCGTTTTGGCCAAGTTTCTTTTTTGCACATGACCGATTGCCATGCACAGTTATTGCCTGTGCATTTCCGAGAGCCCACCATGAACTTAGGGTTGGGTCAAATGAAAGGGCAGTTACCACATTTGGTCGGTGCCGAGTTGCTCAAAGCCACTGGCGTCAAACCCGATACCGCACAAGCCCATGCCCTGAGTACTTTGAATTTTGAGACTGCTGCCAAGCGTTATGGCAAGGTGGGTGGATTTGCCCACCTAGCCACCTTGGTCAAACGCATGAAAGCGTCACGACCTGGCGCATTGCTGCTCGATGGTGGGGATACTTGGCAAGGCTCAGCCACATCCTTGTGGACCCAAGGCCAAGACATGGTGGACGCTTGTCGTCTGCTGGGTGTGGATGTCATGACCGGTCACTTCGAATTCACCTACGGCCAAACTCGTGTTACCGAGTTGGTCGAAACAAAACTTGGTGACAAGATGTCTTTCGTCGCGCAAAACATCAAGACCAAAGACTTTGGCGACCAAGTCTTCAAGCCCTATGTGATGCATGAAATGAATGGCGTGCCTTGCGCCATCATTGGCCAAGCATTTCCCTATACACCCATTGCCAACCCACGCTATATG
>JALRAA010000065.1:273-7343 GCA_023262645.1 Burkholderiaceae bacterium | reverse complement strand
AGGCCACCAGTCCACGTGGCAAGGGCTTGTTACGCATCGAGGACTGTATCGCCAGCAGGACCGCCAGATCTGCAGCAGGCTCAGTGATCTTTACGCCGCCAACGGCATTGATGAACACATCCTGATCATAGGCAGCAACGCCTGCATGCCGGTGCAGTACCGCGAGCAGCATCGCCAGCCGGTTCTGTTCCAGCCCGACGGAAAGCCGGCGCGCATTTGGTACGTGCGAGGCATCGACCAGCGCCTGTATTTCTACCAATAACGGCCGCGTGCCCTCTTGCGTCACCATCACGCAGGAACCGGGTACCTGGCTATCATGCTGCGACAGGAACAGTGCCGATGGGTTAGACACGCCTTTCAGACCTTTCTCGGTCATGGCGAACACGCCCAGTTCGTTTACGGCACCAAAGCGATTTTTGAAGGCACGCACCAGACGGAAGCTGGAGTGGGTATCACCCTCGAAATACAGCACGGTGTCGACCATGTGCTCCAGCACGCGTGGGCCAGCCAATGCGCCTTCTTTGGTGACATGTCCAACCAGCACGATGGCGGTGCCGCTGGATTTGGCAAACCGCGTCAAATGGGCGGCACATTCGCGCACCTGCGCCACCGATCCCGGCGCGCTGGTGAGTTGGTCTGAATACACGGTTTGTATCGAATCGATCACCGCGATATGCGGCGCCTGCGCCTGCAAAGTACTGATGATTTTTTCCAACTGGGTTTCGGCCAATACATGGACATGGCTGTTGTCCAACCCCAGTCTGCGTGCTCTTAACGCCACCTGTGCACCCGACTCTTCACCTGTCACATACAAGCTGCGTTGACCGCTTCTTTGCAAGCCATCCAATGCTTGCAGCAGCAAAGTAGATTTGCCAATGCCCGGGTCGCCGCCGATCAACACCACGCCACCTTCGACCATGCCGCCGCCCAATACCCTGTCGAGTTCATCTTGACCGGTCGGGTTGCGGTCTACATCCTGGGCTTCGATGTCGCTCAGCGCCATCACGGGCGAAGCCGGCGCCAAGCCGGCGCGGTCGCTGTAGCGGTTTTTGCTGGCCCCGGTGTCGCTGACACGGCTTTCGACCAAGGTGTTCCAGGCTTCGCAATGCGGGCATTTGCCCAGCCACTTGGGGCTGGTGCCGCCGCATTCGCTGCAGCTGAACAGGGATTTGTCTTTTGCCATGCGATGCATGATAAGGGCGGGGCATGGGTGACAATGTGACGCTTCACCTTGTTTGCATGGGCGCTGTTTCCTTGTCTCACGATATTCCACCCGATACCCCACACGCGGCTCGCATGACGCCCGACGAAAAGCGCTCGGCTTTTTCGCTGGCCAGTATTTACGCCTTGCGCATGCTGGGCTTGTTCATGGTGTTGCCGGTGTTCATGATCGAGGCGCGGCAATACGAAGGCGGTCAGGACGCCAGCGCCGTGGGTTTTGCCATGGGCATTTATGGCTTGGTGCAAGCGATGCTGCAAATTCCTTTCGGCTTGGCCGCTGACCGCTGGGGACGCAAGCGCGTCATCTACCTCGGACTGGGTTTGCTGGCATTGGGCAGCGTGATCGGTGCCATGGCCACCAGTGTGACGGGCTTGGCTTGGGGCAGAGCACTGCAAGGCGCTGGGGCTATTTCAGCCGCTGTCACGGCCTTGCTGGCCGACCAAACCCGAGACGAAGTTCGCACCAAAGGCATGGCCTTGGTCGGCGGCAGCATCGGCTTGATGTTTGCGTTGTCGCTGTTGCTGGGGCCGTTGCTGTCGGGTTGGGGCGGCTTATCGGCGATTTTTGGTGTCACGCTGGGTCTGGCCGTGGGCGGCATGTTGACGGTGCGTTGGTGGACCCCGAAAGAAATGCCTTTGGTCGTGTCGCAAACCTCCACCCACAGCTTGTGGGGCTTGTTGGTGCACCCCGATTTGATTCGTTTGAATTTCGGTGTGTTCGCTTTGTACGCAGTGCAATTGGCCTCTTGGGTGGCCATACCGGCGCTGCTGGTGCAAGCCGGTGTGGTCAGCACGGACCACGGTTACGTCTATTTGCCTGCGGTGTTGTTGTCTTTTGTGGTGATGGGCATGACGCTTTTTCCCCTGGAGCGTCGCGGTCTGCTCAGACCCTTGTTTTTGGCTTGCATTGCGTTGGTGCTGGCGGTACAAGCCGCCTGGGGCTGGATGGCTTGGCAAGGGAATCCCTCGTTGGCCTTGCTGGCTGTTTTGCTGTTTTTGTTTTTCTGTGGTTTCAATGTGCTGGAAGCCAGCCAGCCCAGTTTGGCGTCTCGACTGGCGCCCACCGGTTCTCGCGGTGCGGCATTGGGCGTTTACAACACCTTGCAATCGCTGGGTATTTTTGCAGGCGGTGCATTTGGTGGCTGGCTGGTCAAACGCAGCGGTGCGCACGGTGTTTTCCTGGCCAGCAGCTTGTTGATGCTGGTTTGGTTGGCCGTGGCATGGGGCACCCGCTATGTGCGCAGCGCACCTTCGGCAGGCTCACCAGCGCACTGATTGGGTCCGTGCCCAACACGCATAATCTGTATTCGTACACCACTTCATCACTGACACACCAAGAGGAACACCATGGCATCCGTCAACAAAGTCATATTGCTCGGCAACTGCGGCAGAGACCCCGAAGTGCGCTATTTGCCCAGCGGCCAAGCCGTGGCCAATGTGTCCATCGCCACCAGCAGCAAACGCAAAGACAAAAACAGCGGCGAAACCATCGAGGACACGCAATGGCACCGCGTCACGTTTTACGATCGACTGGCTGAAATCGCGGGTGAGTATGTCAAAAAAGGCCGCCCCATTTATGTCGAAGGCCGATTGAAATATGGCGTGTACACCGACAAAACCACGGGCGTGGAAAAAAACACCGTCGACATCATCGCCACCGAATTGCAGTTGCTCGGTGGTCGAGAAGGCATGGGCGGCCCGTCCGGTGACGATGGCGGTTCACGCAGCCCTGCACGTGCGGCAGCACCTACCGCCAGCAAAGCCCCAGCCGCCGCCAAATCGGGCTTTGATGACATGGACGACGACATTCCATTCTGAGTTTCATGTGAATATTGACCATAAAACATAAAAGCCCTTTGGGTTTCTGCTCTTTGAGCGAGGGAATAATTCCCTTTCGGGTGTTTCGTTGAACATTGGCTTCTTTCTACTCATGGTGATTGAAGTTTTTTCAATGCACACCCCACATGATCCGCGTTTTATTGGTTGATGACCATCCTGTGGTTCGGGCAGGTTACAAGCGCCTGCTAGAAACCGACGCGTCCATTGAAGTGGTCGCAGAGGCCAGTGAGGCTGACTCTGCCTATCTCTCATTCGTGGTCTACCAACCGGATGTGACTGTGCTGGACTTGTCCATGCCGGGGGTGAGCGGTTTGAGCTTGCTGCAAAAAATTTTGCTGCGCGACGCCCATGCCAAAGTCTTGATTTGCTCGATGTACGACTCACCGCTGGTCAAGCGCAAAGCGCTCGAAGCCGGTGCCAAAGCATTTGTGTCGAAAAATGTGCCGCCCGAAAAATTGTTGTTGGCGATTCACGCAGTCCACATGAATGAAAGTCCTGCCGACCCGCTGGTTGACGCGGCAGGCAGCGACCCCGCCATACAAGAAGAGCTGCAACGGATCGCTTCACTGACGTTGCGTGAGCTCGAACTGTTTCGCTTATTGGCCTTGGGCAAAACCATCAGCTATTGCGCCAAAGCCATGAGCTTGAATGAAAAAACGGTCTACAACCGACAAACCAAAATCCGAGAAAAACTCCAAGTCGACACCTTGGCAGGGCTGGTGCATTTGGCTCAACGGCATCACATCATTGATTCGAATATTCAAATCTAAACCCGACGACAGAGGGTCACTGACACCGGACAGGGGCCTCGAAAGAGGAATATTTCACAACTTATGAAGCCTAGGTATTTTTACTATGTTTTGCAGTACTCACGACTCTAGGATGCGCTCAGGTTGGTAGGTTGTTTAAGCAATCCATCAGCTTCATGTGTTCTTCAACAAATGCCAGTGGTTCATCACTGGTGACATACCCATACGGAGTAAAAATGTCACACACAGTTAGCAAAAGAAAAGCAGCAGGCGCGAGCTATTGGCTGCCTTCCATCGTATTGGCTGCCAGCGGTTTGATGGGCGCTCAATCAGCCATGGCGCTCAACGTCAACGCTGAAGTGTTCCAGCAATCAGAGAGCCCATGGGACATGGCCTTCTTACCCGACGGCACCATGTTTTTCACTGAAAAATGCAAAGGCCTGTCGGTTCGTTTGCCTTCCGGCAGTGTGAGCAAATTGCTCGGCGTGGGTGGCAGCAGCGGCTATGCAGCCACGAAAAACGATTTGTTCTGCGACGGACAAGCCGGTGTTCAAGGTGTTGCAGTCGACCCCGACTTCGCGAAGAACGGTTTTGTTTATCTCTACTCCAGCTCCAAAGGCAGCAACCGCACCTACGGTGGATACAACAACATCGTGATGCGCATGAAAGTGAATTCATCGCTCAACGGCGTGTCCGATATCGTTGAAATCATCAACGACCTCGGCTACAAGCCTTTGAAATCCAACCACCCCTTCGGTGGACCTGGCGCCCACAACGGAGGCCGTGTTCGTTTTGGACCTGATGGTTTCTTGTATGTCACCATCGGTGACAACCACAACGGTGCCGGCCCACAAAGCCCCACCGAACTGCGTGGCAAGTTGTTGCGCGTGGACCGTGACGGCAAAGCTGCCGCCGGTAACAACCCGCCCGCTGGTTTTGACAAGCGCATCTTCGCTTACGGTTTCCGTAACCCACAAGGCATCGCCTTCCGCCCTGGCACTGGCGACGTGTATTTGTCTGAAAACGGCCCATGGCACAGCGACGAAGTCACCAAAGTGGTGAACGGCGGCAACGGCGGTTGGGACCCACGTGACAACGTGAACGGACGTGGCGCTTGTCCTGACAACTATTGCGGCTACTCTCCCAACCAAATGGGCGCCATGCCGCAAGCAGAGCGTGCCAAGTTCATGCCCATGACAGACACCAAGGCATACCCCAATGCCATGAAACCCGCTTGGAACAACAACGGTATGTCACAAGGCATGTGCGGCAGCGTATTCATTGTCGGCAAGCAGTGGAAAGAGTGGGAAGGCCGCTTGGCTGTTGGTTATGCTGGTATCGGTATCCACGGCACACCCACTGGCAACCGCATCGACATTCTTGACATCAACAAGGATGGCACTTCTGCCAAGCGCGAAGAACTGTTGTGGCCCACATTTGCTGGTCGCTTCCGCCACATTTCACAAGGTCCAGATGGTGCTTTGTATGTCGCCGATGAAGCCAGTGGCAACATCTATCGCGTGACACCCGCGAAGTAATCCTCTTGGTGTGAAACCCTGAAAACGCGCTGCAGTCGTGCAGCGCGTTTTCTTTTGACAATGCTTGTTGTGTCCTTGCTGCCTGATCTATCAGCGACAAGGTTTTTTAAATGGTCATCATGAATACATTTGCCAATCGCCCTGACTCTTCCGCTCTCTTGCGTTTTTGTGGTTTCATGCTGTTCGCAGGCTTGGTGTGCAGCACCAAACCTGCGTTTGCAGAAAACGATGAATTGAAAAAACTGATGCTCTCCAACAATTGCATGGCTTGCCACATGATCGACAAGCGCAAATATGGGCCGCAGTTTTATGAAGTGGCTGAAAAATACGCGGGTGACAGCGCCGCAGTCGGTAAGCTGGCCGCCAAGATCAAAGCCGGTGGCACAGGTGTGTGGGGCGAGGATTACATGCCGCCGCAACCACAGGTGTCTGATGCAGATGCCAAGACCATTGCCCAAATGATATTGGCGCTCAAGCCCGCCAAGTAAGCACCGCTTGAAACATGCGCTTCACAGACCGCATGCCATGCGGTCTTTTTTTTAATCGTCTTTGCCGCTCGGACAGAGCAAGTCCACCACGGGCTGACCTAAGGCCGTGTCTGGCAGGGTTTGCCATTCGGGGGCGCTGGCCGAACGGGCAGACAACACGACTTTGTCGCCCTCGCCCCAAGGCAAGCTGAACCCCGCTGATTCCCACATGCGCCATTTGGCGCTCATGCAGTCGTATTCATACAGCGAGACCATCGAGGCCACAGATGGCTTGTTGACCGCAGCGCCTTGTGTCAGCACTTGAACTTGTCGGTAAATAGACATGGGCCCGGTTTGTTTGACCGTCGCCATATTGAGGTGGTGTTCTGTGTTTTGCGCTGCAGCTTGATCGATGCGCAGCCAATCAGCCAACGCCACAGACGACGCCAAACCAACACACATGGCCACGGTTATGCATCGATGTAAACGTTTCATAGCGCCTCCGCAATCGCTTTGCCCACATCCACTGTTTTGGCGGTGCCGCCGATGTCGGGCGTTTTGGGGGCACCACTTTTCGGATCCAACACTTTTTCAATCGCGGTCAACACCGCATCGTGCGCGGGCTTGTGGCCCAAAAATTCCAGCATCATGGCGCCCGACCAAATTTGTCCGATCGGGTTGGCAATGCCTTGACCTGCAATGTCGGGTGCCGATCCGTGCACCGGCTCAAACAACGAAGGAAAACGCCGATCGGGATTGAGGTTGGCGCTGGGCGCAATGCCAATGGTGCCAGTGCACGCCGGCCCCAAGTCGCTCAAGATGTCGCCAAACAAATTGCTGGCGACCACCACGTCAAAAAAATCGGGGCGCTGCACAAAATGCGCAGTGAGTATGTCGATATGGAATTTGTCGCAACGTATGTCCGGGTAGGCCTTGGCCATGTCGGCCACCCGTTCGTCCCAGTACGGCATGGTGATGGCGATGCCATTGGACTTTGTGGCGCTGGTCAAATGTTTTTTCGGCCGCGTCATCGCCAGCTCGAACGCAAACTTCAGCACACGATCGACACCTATGCGCGTCATGACGCTTTCTTGCATCACGATTTCGCGCTCGGTGCCTTGGAACATGCGCCCGCCTATGCTGGAGTATTCGCCTTCGGTGTTTTCGCGAACGATATACATGTCGATTTCACCAGGCTGTCGCGGTGTGCCGTCACGTCGCACCACCGGCGCGATGATGCCGGGCATGAGCCGTGC